>NZ_JBSSCH010000042.1:0-1048 GCF_054059615.1 Thermostichus sp. OS-CIW-33 | reverse complement strand
GCAAAGTTGGATGCGACAATGGATGCCTTTGTGCAGGCGTTGAACTGGGTCAACCAAAACACACCAGAAAAAGTAGTCAACGCAGTCAAACTCCAATCCCTTTGCTATTACCAGATTCGCGCTCGGTTTGGCTTGTCCAGTAATCTGGCCCAGCAGGTCTGCAGACGGGTGGCAGGCGCTCGCAAAGTGGCGAGACAGCGCAATCGTCCAGTTAAAGAGTTCAAGCGTAGGTTCGTTACCTACGATGCACGTATCTTCTCGTTTCGCGAGAAAGACTGGACAGTGTCGCTTGCCACGGTTGATGGAAGAGAACGCTTTGAGCTAGCCATTGGCAACTACCAGAGGGGAATGCTGGCTGGCTCTAACCCCAAATCGGCCACCCTAGTCCAGCGCAAAGACGGCTCCTACTCCATCCAGATTTGTGTCGAGGCAGAGCCCCCCAAGCAACAGAACACCGACAAGGTGATTGGTGTTGACCTGGGACGGCGAGACATTGCACATACCTCCGAAGGAGACAACTGGAATGGACAGCAGCTGAACAAAGTCCGAGATCACTACTGTCGGTTAAGAGCGTCTCTTCAGCGCAAGGCCAGTAAGGGCACCCGCAGTTGCAGGCGGCGATGCCGTCAACTGCTGCAACGGCTGTCTGGCAAAGAGAGACGCTTTCAAGCTTGGGTGAACCACAGTATCGCTAAGCGCATCGTTAAAGCAGCTCAATCTCTTTCTGCCTGCATTGCAATTGAGGACTTGAGCGGCATCCGGGGGCGTACCAACCGGCAGCCCCGCAGTCGTGAGGAGCGGCGGCGTAGCAATAGCTGGGCGTTCTACCAGCTGCGGCGGTTTATCGAATACAAGGCTGTGAGGGCGGGTGTCAAAGTGGTAGCTGTCCCTGCGGCCTATACCTCGCAGATCTGCCACAAGTGCCTGCATATTCATCCCAACTCCGCTCAATCCTATCGCAAGGGTAAGCAGTTCAAATGCGGGCACTGCGGTTGGGAAGGGGATGCGGATTTTAACGGTGCGAAGGTGATTGCGCTCTTGGGGGCTG
>NZ_JBSSCH010000041.1:0-1347 GCF_054059615.1 Thermostichus sp. OS-CIW-33 | reverse complement strand
GTTAGCGGGACGGAGTCCTTTCGCGTTAGCGGGACGGAGTCCTTTCGCGTTAGCGGGACGGAGTCCTTTCGCGTTAGCGGGACGGAGTCCTTTCGTGTTAGTGGGACGGAGCCCTTTCCCGGCGGCTGGCTGTTTTTTCCGGCCCAACCAACTGCCGGGCTGGTGCTGGCGGCAGCTTTGGTATTGGATTACCTGCTGGCGGATCCCTGGGGTTGGCCTCATCCGGTGCGGGTGATGGGGGCTGTAATTGCCTGGGGACAAGGCTATATCCTCAAGCACTGTTCGACTCCGCAAGCACAACGGTGGGGCGGGGCAGTGCTCACCCTGGCTCTGGTGGGGGGATCCTACGGCGTGGGCTGGGGACTGGTCGCCATCGGCAATGCCATCCACCCCTGGGCAGGGATCCTCGTGCAGGTAACCCTCATGGCCAGTTGTCTGGGAGGGCGCAGCCTGCGCTTTGCTGCGTTGGAGGTGTTGGATCCCTTGGAAAAAGAGGATCTGCCGGAGGCCCGTCAACGTCTCAGCCGCTACGTGGGGCGGGATACAGAGCACCTGACGGCATCGGAGATTTTGCGGGCGCTGATTGAGACGGTGGCCGAAAATACCCCCGACGGAGCAACTGCCCCTCTGTTCTACGCCTTCTTGGGAGGGGCGCCCTTGGCCCTAGCCTACAAGGCCAGCAGCACGCTGGATTCGATGGTGGGCTACCGCCACCCCCCTTTCACCCATTTGGGCACAGTGCCGGCCCGCTGTGAGGATGGGCTGACTTGGCTGCCCTGCCGCCTGACGGTGCTCACGCTGGCGCTGCTCAGCCGGGATCCTTGGGGGTTCTGGCAGCGGTGTCGTCAGGACGCGCAAGCGGATCCCAGCCCCAATTCGGGGTGGAGCGAAGCGGCTTTTGCCTGGCGGCTGCAGATCCAATTGGGGGGAACCAATTTCTATCAGGGGATCCCGAAGGTGAAACCCAAATTGGGGATCCCAGCTCGCCCCTTGACCCCGCAAGTGGTGCGGGAAAGCTTGGGACTGCTGCGACAGGTTGTATGGATTTGGGGGAGTTTGATGGTGGGAGCAACTCTCCTGTTGACCGTTCTGCAACTCATGGTCGTTTATTTCACCCCCTAGGATGAACTAAACAACCGGTTGCTTCCTGCTTCTACGACCCTTACCTAGCTGAGCTTTTGACTCAACCCCGGCAGAGGAATCTCCACAGGCGCAACTTCCCCCAGAACTTGAGGTAGAGTTAGCAAAGCTAACTAGGTTGTGTTGATCTTTCATTTGAGCCAAAAGAGAGCACTGACGAGATAGAGAAAACTCAAGAAGTTCCTGGCCAATTTGTCAAAACGAGAA
>NZ_JBSSCH010000040.1:0-1619 GCF_054059615.1 Thermostichus sp. OS-CIW-33 | reverse complement strand
GGCATCGGTGCCGGAATTGCAGCCGACGGCCTCCAGGGGGCCACCCCCCAAAAACTGGGCAAACTGCTCCTCAAAGCGCTGCACCGCCGCCCCGCCGATGTACTGGCCAGAGGCCAGCAGCGCTTCCAGCTGCGGCTGCAACAGCCCGGCCAAAGCGCGGTACTGCCCCGTCAAATCCAGCAGCGGAATCGGCTCCTCCGTCATGGTGCTGCCTTTGGAGAAGGTGGCGGCCACAGCCCATCATCGCGGATGAGAGCCTGTGTACACAACGCTCTGGGCCAGCAGGGGGCTGGAACCGGTCTGCCCAGCCTGTCCTGAAGGTCTGCAATCTGAGATAGAGTAAGCGCGGGATGTCCTGAGCCAGGGATCCCTGGATACCGCTTTCTACAGGATGCTTTATGCAGGTGGCTTCTCGAGCAGTTGGCGGCACAGCGCCTTTGGCCCCCCGCCTTTTGGCTCTGGTGCCGGGGGGGATTGGTGACCAGATTTTGTTTTTTCCCACCTTGGCCAGTTTGCGGCAGCGCTTTCCTGAGGCGGAGCTGGAGGTGGTTGTGGAGCCGCGGGCGGCGGCTGCCTACGAGGTTTGTCCTTCGGTGAGTCGGGTGCTGACTTTTCCGTTCAAAGAACAGCTGTCGTTGGGGGATCTCAGCGACCTGCTGGGGCGCATTCGGGAGCGGCAGTATGACGGGGTGCTGAGCCTGGGCCGAAGCTTGGGGGTCAAGCTGTTGTTGTGGCTGACCGGCATTCCCAAGCGGGTGGGCTATGCGCCGCCGGGGCCGGGGCGACCTTGGCTGACCGACCCGGTGCCCCTGAAGCCAGCCCAGTATGCTGCCCAGATGTACCACGACCTGGTGCAGGGGTTTGGCATTGCTGCGCCGGCGGGGTTGCCCCAGATTCGTCTGAAAAAAGCAGACCTGGAGTGGGCAGAGCAGGAACGCAAGCGCCTTTTGGGGGATGCCGCTCAAGATTATGTGCTGTTGCATCCGGGGGCCAGCCAGCTGTCGCAGGAGAAGGGAATTCAGAAGATCTATCCCTCTGCCAACTGGGTCAAGGTCATCAAGGGTTTTCGGGAGAAGCGGCCGGAGCTGCCGTTGGTGCTGGTGGTGGGGCCAGAGGATGAGCAGCTGGCGGAGGGCTTTCTGGCGCAACTGCCGGAGCTGCCGGTGAGCCGTCCTGTCCGGCTGGGGCAGCTGGCGGCCTTGATTGGTGGGGCAACGCTGCTGTTGTGCGCCGATAGCGCTCCCATGCATTTGGCGGTGGCTACCCAGACGCCGCTGGTGGCGTTGTTTGGGCCCACCGACCCGCTGCGGTTGCTGCCTTCAGAGGGGCCGTTTCGGGCGGTCAAGGGGGCCGATGGGAAGGTGGAGTCGATTGCCCCCGAGCAAATTCTGCAGGTGATCTTTCCGGCCTAGAGCCAAGGTTTTCGTGGCAGCAACCCAGTCCAGTTTCTCTGCAGGCGGACCGAGAAGCCTTCTAGCCTGGGAGATGTGTCCCTGTCTGCTTTTAGCCGGCGGGAGAGCTTGCTTTGTCACCTTGGCTCTCCTAGGCTTGCTGGCGAGCGACCGTAAGGCAGTCAGCATTGCTGTTGACCGGGGGAACTTCTGCCCTCTTGGGGGAAA
>NZ_JBSSCH010000039.1:2500-5273 GCF_054059615.1 Thermostichus sp. OS-CIW-33 | reverse complement strand
AAAAATTTTGGGTTGGATATCTTGACGGGGTGGTGGGGGTGGGGATAGGGTAGTAAAGCGCCACAAGGCCACCCAGCCCCGGCGCCCCAGAACCTTGACAAGTAACTCGTTCAGTCAACCATCGCCAAGCAGCACAGCAGGCTCCCTGAGTCGGCTGGTGGCTGCATATTCAACCCTGTCAAGTTTCCATTTTTCCAGAGACAAGCTCTTGAATTGACACGGAGAGTTTGATCCTGGCTCAGGATGAACGCTGGCGGTATGCTTAACACATGCAAGTCGCACGGACACCTTCGGGTGTTAGTGGCGGACGGGTGAGTAACACGTAGGAATCTACCCTCAGGCGGGGGACAACAGCTGGAAACGGCTGCTAATACCCCATACAGGCGGAAGCTGAAAGGAGCAATCCACCTGAGGATGAGCCTGCGTCGGATTAGCTAGTTGGTGGGGTAATGGCCTACCAAGGCGACGATCCGTAGCGGGTCTGAGAGGATGGCCCGCCACACTGGGACTGAGACACGGCCCAGACTCCTACGGGAGGCAGCAGTGGGGAATTTTCCGCAATGGGCGCAAGCCTGACGGAGCAATACCGCGTGAGGGAGGAAGGCCCTTGGGTTGTAAACCTCTTTTCTGGGGGACGAAAGCTGACGGTACCCCAGGAATAAGCCTCGGCTAACTCCGTGCCAGCAGCCGCGGTAAGACGGAGGAGGCAAGCGTTATCCGGAATTATTGGGCGTAAAGGGTACGTAGGCGGCTGGTCAAGTCTGGGGTCAAAGGCCACAGCTCAACTGTGGGAAGGCCCTGGAAACTGACCGGCTAGAGTGAGGTAGGGGTTGCGGGAATTCCCGGTGTAGCGGTGAAATGCGTAGAGATCGGGAAGAACACCTGAGGCGGAAGCGCGCAACTGGGCCTCAACTGACGCTGAGGTACGAAAGCTAGGGGAGCGAATGGGATTAGATACCCCAGTAGTCCTAGCCGTAAACGATGGACACTAGACGTTGGCCGTATCGACCCGGTCAGTGTCGGAGCTAACGCGTTAAGTGTCCCGCCTGGGGAGTACGCACGCAAGTGTGAAACTCAAAGGAATTGACGGGGGCCCGCACAAGCGGTGGAGCATGTGGTTTAATTCGATGCAACGCGAAGAACCTTACCAGGGCTTGACATGCCGCGAACCCTGCGGAAACGTGGGGGTGCCTTCGGGAGCGCGGACACAGGTGGTGCATGGCTGTCGTCAGCTCGTGTCGTGAGATGTTGGGTTAAGTCCCGCAACGAGCGCAACCCTTGTTCCTAGTTGCCAGCATTGAGTTGGGCACTCTAGGGAGACTGCCGGTGACAAACCGGAGGAAGGTGAGGATGACGTCAAGTCAGCATGCCCCTTACGCCCTGGGCTACACACGTGCTACAATGGCGCGGACAAAGGGTCGCGAGCGCGCGAGCGTGAGCCAATCCCAAAAACCGCGTCTCAGTTCAGATCGCAGGCTGCAACTCGCCTGCGTGAAGGCGGAATCGCTAGTAATCGCAGATCAGCATGCTGCGGTGAATACGTTCCCGGGCCTTGTACACACCGCCCGTCACACCATGGGAGCTGGCCATGCCCGAAGTCGGAGCACCCGCCGAAGGCAGGGCTGGTGACTGGGGTGAAGTCGTAACAAGGTAGCCGTACCGGAAGGTGCGGCTGGATCACCTCCTTTTAGGGAGACCTACCTTGGGGCATCTGAGAGGAGTCAGGCCACCGAAGGTCATCCCAGGTCGGTCGGGGTTGAGGGGATGGTTGACTGGGGTTCTGGAGGGGAACCGAGGGGAGGGCTATTAGCTCAGGTGGTTAGAGCGCACCCCTGATAAGGGTGAGGTCCCTGGTTCGAGTCCAGGATGGCCCACTGTTTGTCCTGGAGAAGGGAGAGCTAGCAAGCTAGAGGCGAGCTGGCCAAGCTGAGGGCAAAGCCAGAGGGTGGGTGCAGTCTGGATTGGGGGTATAGCTCAGCTGGTAGAGCGCTGCCTTTGCACGGCAGAAGTCAGCGGTTCGAGTCCGCTTACCTCCACCACTTTGGTGAGGAGCGGGGAAGGGGTTCTCCAGTTGGATAGGTTGACGACCGGGCTAGGGGTTTGGGTCCGAGCACAAGCCTCCAGCCGGGTTGAGCCGGCCAGCACTTTGAAAACTGCATAGCAAGAGAGCAGCATGCTTCTGGGTTGAGCCCTCCGAGCCTTGGCTTGGGGGAAGCAGCAGCAACCTGGGGGCATGAGGCAGGTAGAACACCAATGTTACGTGAGGTGAAAAGGTCAAGTCAGTTAAGGGCGCACGGTGGATACCTAGGCACGCAGAGGCGAGGAAGGGCGTGTTACCGACGAAACGCTGCGGGGAGCTGGACAAAAGCGGTGATCCGCAGGTTCCCGAATGGGGCAACCCGGCAAGGCGCAAGCCTTGTCACCTTTGGCTGAATCCATAGGCCAAAGGGGCGAACGCGGCGAACTGAAACATCTTAGTAGCCGCAGGAAAAGAAAACAAAAGTGATTTCCTCAGTAGCGGCGAGCGAACGGGAAAGAGCCTAAACCGCTCAGCTACGGCTGGGCGGGGTTGTGGGACGGCCAAACGGCAGCCGGCGGGCTAGGGGAAGCAGCTGGAATGCTGCACCAGAGAAGGTGAAAGTCCTGTAGCCGAAAGCTCAAAGGCGCCGGCCGGATCCCGAGTAGCACGGGGCAGGGGAAATCCCGTGTGAATCGGCGAGAACCATCTCGTAAGGCTAAATACTCCTGCGTGACCGATAGTGAACCAGTACCG
>NZ_JBSSCH010000038.1:0-6003 GCF_054059615.1 Thermostichus sp. OS-CIW-33 | reverse complement strand
TTGGCTCATAAGTTCATTGTACTTCATCAAAGCGCATTCCTCCCGACACCGACCCTACGGGTACAGTGCGGGGCTCCTGCGATTTCTAGCTGAAGATGCCAATGTTTCTTGAGGTTGGGTCCTTTTAAGACACCTCGACCCAACCTTTCGAGACCCCTCGGGATTGTTCGGTCAATTGCTGGCAGGAGTGGGGCGATCCACCACCGGAGCACCAAGGGAGTCGCCGCTATCGCAACCGCTCAAAAATAGGGCCAGCACCAGAAAGCAAACAAGCTGAGGGGCGCATAGTTTCCCATCTTAACAAGCTCAACTGCCTGTCCAGATTACCCCAGAGCCATTCCTCATCATCCTGAAGATTTCCTAAGGGACGGTGGGGATGGCCAGGGATCCCTCCAGAGCCAAGCGATCGCTGACGATAAGACGCCGACTCTCCAGCGTGATGCCGGTTTGGTTAACCAACATCACAGAAATCCACTCAGAACGGGGTTCTTGCGGAGCATCTGCCTGTAGGAAGATCCCTCCGGCCTGTAGAGGTTCGAGAGCAAACGAGGTCACCTCTGGGTAGCCCGCCCCGGCAACGGGTTGTTCGGCAACGGCGCCCAACAGCAAAGAGTGGGTGAGAGGCTCTGCCACAATCGCCTGCAGCGAATAGGTGGATCCCGGTTTGACCACCTCCGGCAGGTTCAAGGTGACGGTGGGAGGGGCAGATCCAGAGGTGAGGGTGCTGGCCTCCCGCAGCACTTCTTGGTCAATCAACAGCAGTTGTCCGGGATTGGCTGGATCCGGGCGATAGCGATTGCGCACCAGGGCAGAGGCTTCTACCTGAAAGTCCCCCCGCACCGAGGATTGGGATCCCTCTACTTGGCTGAGAATATCCGCAACAATCTCAGGGCCCACCTGCCGCCAGGAGAGGATCTGGGCCGAATAGGTGAGCTTGGGATGAGAGCTCCACAGCTTGCGGATGGCACCTTCCACCTCTTCCCGGTCCAGCCCATCTCGGTGGCGGAAGTCGGGGCTGTAGCCGGCCATCACCCCTGGCAAATCCCGCCGGTTGGCGGCGGCCACCTGCTGGCTTAGCCACTCCACCAGGGCGGCTGGCGGTGGGCTGGAAACTTGCCGCTGGATCCCACTTTCTAGGGGCATCGGGGCAGCTTGGGCCCAAGCCGAGGACTCCGTCCGGCTGACGTGACCGGCTGTCAATCCAAGGGGGACGCTCCAGCTCACGGCCAGAGCAAGGGGCCAAAGCAGTTGCGGAAAGTTAGATCGGGATTTCAAGCCATGGGCCTCCAGCCGGCAAATCTGGATCCCAGTCTAGCCTTAGGGCAGTTGGGATCCCAAAGTCCAGACCAGATAAGATCGATTGGAATAAGCTTTGGCTCATAGCGCCTGTTCTCCATGGCTCCCCAGCACTCTCCAGCTTTCTTGGCCCTGGTCAACGAGGCCAAAAGCCGCATCCAAGAACTGACAGTCGAGCAGGTCAGGCAAAAACAACTGCAAGGGGATCCCTTCTATTTTGTGGATGTGCGGGAAGAGTCGGAGTGGCAAGCCGGCCACGCTGCCGGAGCCATCCACTTGAGCAAAGGGATCATTGAGCGGGACATCGAGAGGGTGATCCCCGACAAAGAAGCGGAGATCGTCCTGTACTGCGGCGGCGGGTTTCGTTCGGCGTTGGCAGCCGATAATCTACAGAAAATGGGCTATCGTCGGGTGATCTCGATGGATGGGGGCATGCGGGCTTGGCGGGAAGCGGGTTTTCCTGAGGAGCGCTAGAGCTGGCGGATTTCTTCCCTCACCCATAGGAAGAGGGAGGTATTGGCTGCTATCTGGCTGCTATCTGAAATGGCCGACCACTGAAGGCGGGAAGTGGGGGCGGCCCAACCTTGTTTAGAATGGCGATAGCCTGGCCGTTTAGCTTTACCCCTCTGCCATGCTCCAAACCCTGCCCCGCCTGGATGTTGCTGCCCGTTTGCAGCAGTTGCGCCAGCTTCTGCGAGAACAAGATCTGGATGGCTTTTGGGTTCCCTCTGCTGATGAGCATCTCAATGAGTATTTGCCGGAACATCGCAAGCGGCGTCAGTGGATCACAGGCTTTACCGGCTCGGTGGGGGATGCCTTGATCACCCGGGACAGGGCTTGGCTGTGGGTAGATCCCCGCTATCACGAACAGGCGGAGCGGGAGGTGGATCCCAATCTATTGACAGTGATCAAAGGAGGTCTGCCGAATCAGCCCAGCCTGATGGAGATTGTGGAAGAGCTGGGATCTGGCTTTCGCCTGGGGGTGGATCCCTTTACGGTGGCGGTGGCCACCTATCGCCAGTTGCAGGCCCATGCCCAAGCGGGAGGGGTGCTCTTGATCCCGGTCATGGAAAACTTGGTGGATAAGCTGGCTCAGGGATCCGCTCCTGTCGCTCCCTTTGACCGGCCCATTGACTCGGTACCCACCCACCTAAGCGGGGCCACCCCTGCAGAAAAGCTGGCCCAAGTCCGGCAGGAGATGCGCCGCAAGCGGGTGGGACTGTTGCCCCTGACCAAATTGGATCAGGTGGCCTGGCTGTTTAACCTGCGGGGATCCGACATCCCCTACAACCCGGTGTTTTGGGCCTATGCTTTGGTCAGCCCAGATAGAGCGGCTCTATTCACGGATCTGGAGCGGCTCAGCCCCCCATCTCGGCAACTTCTGGCAGAAGCCGGGGTGGAACTCTGGCCTTATGAGACCTACAACGAACAACTGCCCCAATGGGCCAAGAGCTACGCGCCGGTGGGCTTGGATCCCAAGCAGACCACCCAGGGCACTCAAGAGCTGCTGCAGGATGCGAGCTGCCGCGAGCTGGAGCACCCAGTAGAAGCCCTCAAGGCCGTGAAAAACCCCACCGAGCTGGAACAGATGCGCCTGGCCAACCGCAAAGCCAGCCGGGCCAAGATCCGTACCCTGGCCTGGATCGACCGGCAAATCCAACAGGGGATCCCCATCAGCGAAGCCGATGTGGCCGCCATCATGGAGGCCCATTACCGGGAGGAAGGGGAGTGGGTGGGCCTGAGCTTTAACACCATTGCCGGCGCCGGCGCCAACAGCTCCATCATCCACTACAGCACTCCGGATCCCCAAAAGCTGCTGCAGCCGGGCGAACTGTTTTTGTTGGACTCCGGATCCCACTACTTGGGGGGCACCACCGACGATACCCGCACCGTTTGGATTGGCCCGCAACCCGCGGATCCCTTGTGCAAGCGGCGCTATACCGAGGTGCTCAAGGCCCACATTCAATGCGCCCGCCAGATCTTCCCCCCCGACACCTATGGAGTCTCGTTGGATGGGATCGCCCGCTCTACCCTTTGGCAGGCCGGGCTGGACTATGGCCATGGCACCGGCCACGGTGTCGGCGCCTTTTTGAATGTCCACGAGGGGCCCAACGGGATCCACCGCCGCGCCAGCACCCCTCTCAAAGTGGGCATGATCAACAGCATCGAGCCGGGCTACTACCAGCCGGGATGGGGTGGGATCCGCCTGGAGAACCTCTACGAGGTGATTGCGATTCCCGAGCCCGAGGGCTGGATGGGCTTTCGCTCCCTAACTTGGATCCCTTTTGATGGGCGCTTAATCGATTGGGAACTGTTGAACGAGGCGCAGCGAGCCTGGCTGGACGAGTATCACCGGCAGGTTTACGCCATGCACCACGCCACCTTGCCAGAACAGGATGCCGCCTGGTTACGACGCGCCTGCGGACTGAGCTGATGTACTCGCAAAAGCGTTGCGCCCTGGCAAAGAGCGCAGGAAGGATCCCTGCAGTTGACCACATGCGGCATTGCCATCCAAGCCACGGGTTTGGCGCACAGTGGCCCGCACTTGGTGCTGTTCGAGCTGGCGGACGAACTCTCTGACCCGTGTCGGGTGGGGGCGTTGATAGTCGGCTCCAGAGATAGGGTTGTAAGGGATCAGGTTCACGTGCAGTTGCACCCCTGACCGGCTGGCCTGCTGCAGCAATTGCGCCAGTTGGCGGGCATGAATGGGCAGGTCGTTGACCCCCGATAGCAGGGTATATTCAAAACTGACTCGCCGCCCGGTGCGCAGCATGTAGTCGCGGCAATCCTGGATCAGAGCATCCAGAGGGTAGTGGGCTGCCGAGGGGATCAACTGCTGCCGCAGATTTTGATTGGGAGCATGCAAGCTGACGGCCAGGGTGATTTGCAGATCCTGCTGCGCCAGCCAGGCAATTTGCCGGGGTACCCCCACCGTCGAGAGGGTGATGTGCCGTTGGCCGATGCCGATATCTCGATTCAGGCTACGGATGGCTTGCACCACCGTATCGCGGTTGAGCAGAGGTTCCCCCATGCCCATAAAGACCACGTGGCTGACGCGACGGCCAAAATCTTCCTGCACCGTCAACACCTGATCCAAAATCTCGTGCAGCTCTAGGTTGCGTCGGTAGCCCATCTTGCCGGTGGCACAGAAATCGCAGGCCATAGGGCAGCCCACCTGAGAAGAGACGCAGACCGTCAGACGCTTGGCCGTTGGGATCCCTACCGTTTCGATCAACTGCCCATCCGCCAACCCCAGCAGAAACTTCACAGTACCATCGCGGGCCTCTGTCCGCTGCACAATGCGCGAGCGTCCCACTGGGTAGCTTTGCACCGCCTCTCGCCAAGCCCTAGGAAACACCGTCACCTGTTCCAGGGAGCGGATCCCTTTTTGGTAGATCCAAGCATGCAGTTGTTGCCCGCGATAGGCCGGCTGTCCTTGGGCAACTGCCCAGTCTTTCAGAGCAGACAAGGACTGCCCCAGCAGCGGAATGGGTAGGGCCGACATCAATACCACCTTAGACGAGATCTCAAGAGGCACAGGAGTCCGGCTCCTCTACTCTAGCCTGTCCCTGCAACCCAATCCCCTTCAAGAACTCCGTCCGAGTGGCGCGAACGGCCTCGTCGCCACAGGGTTGCGGTTCCCCTGCCCATGGCAACAACTCCGCCAGAGACAGGGCGGGTGACGGTAAGCAACAATGCTCTCTTAAATCCCTTAAATTCCCTTAAATCAAGTTGCCCAAGGGCTTTTCCACCCCGCACTCAAGTACAGGGCTACCAAGCTATTCCCTGGTGTAGTTTTGTAGAGTGTGTTATGGAGTGCGCCATCGGGACGGAGTCCCTGACAGTTGGACAAAGTCTGCAGGATCAGGAGCGCTCGATCTGAATCTTCTCGATTTCAATCCATTGAATCCATCTGAACCTATGTCTGTTTCCCCACAACTGGCTCAACTGGCCACCTGGATGGCAGGGCACTTCAACAACCTACAACAGGCGATTGCAGAGCCCGTCTGGTTTGCCAACATTCATGTGTACCAATGCCCCTTGCCTTGGTCGGTGTTGCAGGGGGTGGGGTTTTACGTGGAGCAACTGTACGACATTTATCCTGAGCAGCCTTACCGACAGCGGGTGATCCACCTCTTCGATACTCCAGATGGGATCCGGATTCAAAACTATGCTCTGACAGCTCCTGACTCCTACAGGTGCGCCGGTCGGGAGTTGTTGCTAAGCAACGCTTACGCGAAGGGGAAATTGGCCGGTCTGACAGCAGCGGAGTTGGAACTCTTGCCCGGCTGTGTCACCCAGGTGGAATGGACGGGATCCTGCTATCGGGGCCGCAGCCTGCCCGGCAAAGGCTGTATTGTTGAACGCAAAGGCAGAACCACCTATTTGTACAGCGAGTTTGAGATCGGAGCCGACTACTTTCACAGCTTGGATCAAGGTCGGGATCCGGAGACCGATCAAGTGATCTGGGGATCCCTATCCGGGCCTTTTCGGTTTGTCAAAAAGCAAGATTTTTCCCAGTACCTACCGCAGTGGGCTGAAGTGCTGAACCATGAGGCTGTTGGAGCAACTGGTTGAGCAGCTGCGGGCGCTGGGGATCCCGTTCGCGTCGTCAGCTAGAAATCGCAGGAGCCCCGCACTGTACCCGTAGGGTCAGTGTCGGGAGGAATGCGGAAGTTACGATAGAACCATGACCCAAGTCCTGAC
>NZ_JBSSCH010000037.1:0-9631 GCF_054059615.1 Thermostichus sp. OS-CIW-33 | reverse complement strand
GATGGACTGACGCAGCTCCTCGATTTCCCGCAGACGGGCGGCGTTCTCCTCGGCAGACTGGGTGCGGCTTTCTTGGATGGACTGACGCAGCTCCTGGATGGATTGGCAGAGCTCCCGGATTTCTCGGCTGTTGGCAGCAGTCTGTTCAGCCGTCCAAGCCAGCAGTTGTTCCACCCGGTCTAAGCGGTCTTGGCTCTGACTATTCACTCCGATGCCTCGCCTTGTGATGCAATCGATAAACTCCATCCGATTATAAGTGGAGTTAAGCTCAGCCAAACAGGATAGGGGGAATGGTCATTCCCAGAGCCGCCGGATTGGAGAGCGATGCAGCAACTGGTGGGCTTCGGCCAGCAACTCCGGGATAGGCAGATGTTCTGGGCAGCGGGGTAAGCAGTCACCGCATTCGGTACAGCGGTCGGCAGGTGACCCCGGAAACCAATGCCCAGCTTGGCCGAACATGTTGTAGCGGTACCGAGCAAACTCCGTCATCTCGTGGGCAATGGCCAAGTTGCGCAAACGCAGCACTTCGGGAATGTGGATCCCTTCTGGGCAGGGCAGGCAGGCGTAGCACTGGGTGCAGCGGCTGGATCCCAAGCGTTCCTGCTCGGCTTGGCGCAACCGCTCCTGAATCTGAGGGCCATCCACCCACCACCGGTCGGGATCCTGTAAAGCCGACAAGGCCACCTGTAGCTCCTCAGGATGAGTGATGCCCAGGCTGAGGGTGTGAACACGGGGATCCGCCAGCAAAAAACGATAGGCAAACTCCAAGGGGCTGAAAGGTGCACAGCACTCCTGCAGGTGTTGGGGCGGGCGATAGAGCATTCCCCCTTTATCGGCAGGAGAAATGATGAACACGCCCATATCTTGCTGGGCAGCCGCTTCTAGGGCCGGTGCATTGCGCTGTTGGAAAAAGTGATAGTGCAAATTAACAAAGTCAAAGCATCCTGTCTGGATGGCCTGCAAAATTAACTCCAGGGATCCATGGGTGGAAAAACCAATGTGGCGCACCCAGCCTTCCTGCTGGAGCTGCTGGAGAATCGGCAGCCCTTTCTGCAGCACCCACTCCAGGTGTTCCGGCAGGTTGATGCCATGAAAGGCAAATTGATCCAAGTAATCCACCCGCAGACGGCGCAGGGATCCCTGAAGCCGCTCTCGCAACCCATCTGTGGGAGTGAGTTTGCTGGTCAGAATCAACTGATGGCGTGAAAAGGGCAGGGTTTGCAAAATCTCGCCCAAGAGCACCTCGGCATGGCCATAAGCCTGAGCCGTTTCGATGTGGTTGATCCCTGCGGCTAGGGCTGCCTCAACGGTTGCCTGAGCTTGATCCCTGGGCACATTGACCAAGCGCATGCTGCCCAGAGAAAAAACCGAGACCAGCTGTCGGGTGCGCCCAAAGCGACGGTAGAGCATTGCGGCTGAGGTGATGCCAGCAACTCCCATCAAATCACCCCCCAGAGGCGGGAGACAGCTTCAGATGGCCGGGCACAGGCATGGTTTCCCTCAGGAGGGGTTTTTGCCCAGCAGTTCTGCCGCCAGCAGGATCGCCTGCTTGAGGCTCTCGCATCGGGCCACCCCTTGGCCGGCAATGTCGAAGGCGGTGCCATGATCGGGAGAGGTGCGAACAAAAGGCAACCCAATTGTCAGGTTGACTGCCCGGTCAAAAGCCAGCATCTTCACCGGGATCAAACCTTGATCATGATAGAGAGCCAAGTAGGCATCTGCCACAGTTGGGGATCCCTGGCCATGCCAGGCTTGCGCGGGAGCCAGCCACATGGTGTCGGGGGGAAGCGGCCCCCAAATTTGGGCGTGGGCATAGGTGCGCAGCAGCTCGGTCAGCCATTCTTTTTCCTCCGATCCCAGTTGCCCCTGTTCGCCGGCATGGGGATTCAGGCCGGCTACTGCAATCACAGGATCCCGGATCCCAAAGGTGTGGCGCAGGGATCCCACCAGCAAATCCAGCGCTGTCCGCACCCGCTCTGGAGTCAGCACGGTGGGCACCTGGCCGAGGGGAATATGGGTGGTGGCTAGCAAAACCCGCATCTGCCAGCCACTGTGGGGGGAACGGGCAACAAACATCATCCCGTAGCGTTCAGACCCACTCAGTTGGGCCAAAACTTCCGTTTGGCCAGGGAACCGGTAGCCAGCTCGATGCCAGAGATATTTGGCGATGGGTGCTGTCACGATCCCCTGAAACTCCCCCTGCAACGTCCGTTCGACCGCCGTTCTCAGGTAAGCAAAACTAACCGCACCACTGTCGGCATCCCTTTGACCAATACAGCCAGGCTGTAACCGAAAGCCTGTGTCGCATTCCAGCATCGGGATCCCTGCCGGATGGGCCAATGGAGCCGGCGACCGATCTCTCAGCAGGCGATAGGTGGCTTCTAGAACCTGCCGATCCCCTACAACCGTGATGTGGGCGCAAGACTGCACCTCAGGATCCGCCAGCGCCTTGAGCACAATTTCCGGCCCAATTCCCGCGGGATCCCCCAAGGTCAGCGCCAGTTTGGGCCGTGGAATGCTCATGGTGTCTTTTCTTGAGAAGACGGACGATCCCCATGTTCCAGGGGAAAGAGAGTGCTGAGGAAAGCTGTGGGGAAGGTCGCCATCCCTTTGAGCAAGAATTCTGAGCTCAGCCTATCAAGTCAGCTGCAAGGGGATCCATGCCGGCAAAATGGTTTAATGAGGGTTTAGCGATATTGAACCTCTATGGCCGAGACATTCCTTTACAACGCCTTGCGTGCTGCCCTCGACGAAGAAATGGCCCGGGATCCCAACGTATTTGTTTTGGGAGAAGATGTCGGCCATTACGGCGGCTCCTACAAAGTCACCAAAGACCTGTATCGCAAGTACGGGGAGATGCGCCTGCTGGATACCCCCATTTGCGAGAACAGCTTCACCGGCCTGGCCATCGGGGCAGCCATGACCGGCTTGCGCCCGGTGGTGGAAGGGATGAACATGGGCTTTCTGCTGCTGGCCTTCAACCAAATTGCCAACAATGCCGGTATGCTGCGCTACACTTCCGGGGGCAATTTCAAGATCCCGATGGTCATCCGCGGGCCGGGCGGGGTGGGTCGTCAGTTGGGAGCAGAACACTCGCAGCGGCTAGAGGCCTACTTCCAAGCGGTGCCCGGGCTTAAGATCGTGGCCTGTTCAACTCCCTATAATGCCAAGGGCTTGCTCAAGTCCGCCATCCGCGACGACAACCCCGTTCTCTTTTTCGAGCATGTGCTCCTGTACAACTTGAAAGAAGATCTGCCAGAAGAGGAATACCTTTTGCCTCTGGACAAAGCCGAAATCGTCCGATCCGGCTCCGATGTTACCCTGCTCACCTACTCCCGCATGCGCTACCACGTGCTCAAGGCCGTGGACACTTTGGTGCAGCAGGAGATCGACCCTGAGGTGATCGATTTAATCTCGCTGAAACCTTTAGATATGGGAACCATTGCCGCTTCGGTGCGCAAAACCCATCGGGTGATCATTGTTGAGGAAGACATGAAATCGGGTGGCATTGGAGCGGAACTGACAGCTCGCATCATGGAAGAACTGTTCGATGAGCTGGATGCGCCGGTGATGCGTTTGGCTTCGCAGGACATTCCCACCCCCTACAACGGCACGCTGGAGGCGGCCACCATCGTGCAACCTGCAGATATTGTGGCGGCGGTGGAGCGGCTCCTCTACGCGGATTAGAACCCCCAAAAATCCCTACAAAACAGCGCCGAAATCTATCTCCCAGCAACTTGCAAAATCCTCAGGGCAACCTTGCTAAGATTTCCATGGCAGGGATCCGCGAATATGCAAGGCGTACTGCTGATCCTCTACATGTTGGTTGTCAGTGGCCTGATTGCCGTTGTTGGGGATCGGGTGGGCTACCGCATTGGCAAAAAGCGCCTTACCTGGTTTAACCTGCGCCCCCGCCATACCGCCATTCTGGTGGCCGTGGTGACCGGCGTGAGCATCTCCGCCCTGACTTTGGGCACACTGCTGCTCCTCAACCGCTCTCTGTCGGAGGCCCTGTTCAGCTACACCAACCAAATTGCCCAGGCGGAGCAAGAGCTGCGGGCCCTCAACCGCCAAAAAGCCCTCTTGGAAGCGGAAAATGCCGCTCTCAGGGTTGAGCGAGACCACCTCAAGGTGGATCTAGATCAATTTCGCACCCAGCAGTCGGCAGCCCAAACCCGCCTGAGCGAAGTGCGCGATCAGCTGGCAGTGGCGCTGCAGGAGCGGCAGGAGGCGGAGGCCAAGCTGGCGGCAGCCAACGAGCAACTGGCCAAGGTGCAGCCCAGTTTGGATCGAGCCCATGCCGAGTTGGAGGCAGTGAAGGCAGAGGTGGAGTCGGCCCGCCAGGTGATCGCCACCCTGGAGTCGCAAAAACAAGCCCTGCAACTGGATCGGGATCAGCTGGAGCGCTCCCTGGATGTGGTGCAGGCGGCCTTAACCCAACTGGAGAACCAGAAAAACCAGCTTGAGCAGGAGATCGAGCAGCTCAACCAATTGGCGGTGCGGCTGCGGCGGGGGGAACTGGCCATCTTGGCGGGGGAAGTTTTGGCAACAGGAGTTGTGGAGGCTCCAAGAGGGGCAAAACCAGAGGCGATCCGGCGGCAGTTTGAGCACCTTTTGGCCCAGGCGGAACAGCGGGCCCTTGCCCTTGGATCCCAGCCCATGCCCCCTCTGGAAAACGCGATCTTGATCCGCCGCGAGGATGCCGATCAAGCCTTGGAGAAGTTGCAAGAGCCCGGTAGCTGGGCGGTGCGCATTCTCTCTGTTACCAACCGGCTCAAGGGGGAGCCTGTGCCTGTGCTCGTGCAGATTTACCCCAACCAGCGGATTTTCGCCAAGGGATCCGTGCTGGCCCATGGGGTGATTCAACCGGGTTTGAGCGAAAATCAGATCCAACAGCAACTGCTGGGGCTGCTGAACCAGGCCAATCAGCGCTCGCAAGAGGAGGGGCTTCTCTCCGATCCCATCACCGGCACCGTTGGGGAGTTCTCCCAGGTCAAGTTTCTGGAAGTTGTGCAGCATCTCCGCCAGAGCACCACCCCTCTGGATGTGAAGCTAGTTGCCGACACCGACATCTACACAGCGGGGCCATTGCGGGTGAGTTTTCTGATGGCAGAAGCTTCCGGTCAACCCGGCTCTTCTGGGGCTCAGCAGGCGGGGCGTCCTGAGGGATGACGGATCCACTCCACCCGGCAAGACTGAAGGGCCAACGAGTGCTGATCGGTTTCGACCCAGGGCGCGACAAATGCGGCATTGCTGTGGTGCAGGTGTTTACGCAAACGGAGCTGAAGGTTTTACACCGGGAGGTGGTCCCTTCCGCGGCAGCGCTGTCTAGACTACAAACGCTCCGGCAACAGTTTCAGGCGGAGCAAGTGATCCTGGGCAATCAGACGACGGCCCAAGCCTGGAAGTCTCAACTGGAATCCATTCTCCCCCCGCAGCAGATTGTCCTGGTGGATGAGCGGCACAGCTCCCAAGAGGCCCGTCAGCGCTACTGGGATTTTTACCCACCGCAGGGATGGCAGCGGCTCTTGCCCAAGGGGATGCGGGTGCCGGCCAAGGCTTACGATGATCTGGTGGCTCTCATTCTGGTGGAGCGGTACTGTCGTGGGCGAGATACGGCTGAGCCGACGTGAGCTGCTGCAGGGGATCCTGCTGGGGCTGGTGGCAGCAGGATGTGGGGGGCCGGATGCGCACTTGCCTCTTATCGTGGCGCTTAAGCAAGGGATCCCTGCCAGTTTGCTCAACGAGTTTCGCCGCAGGACTCAGGCCCGCTTTCGGCTGCAACTGTTGGATAGTCGGGATCAGTTGTTGGCCTATCTCCGGCAAAGTGTTCAGCCGGCTGATCCGGCCTGGTGGGATCCGGGGGGATGGTTCCGGCGGCGGCTGCCGGTGGCGGCTTTGAGTTTGTTGGGGGCCGACGCTTTGGATCGGGCCATAGCTGCCGGTTGGCTGGCTCCTCTGCCGGCAAGCCTGTTGGGAGAACGATGGCAGAATCTGGATCCCCGTTGGCAAGCTGCGGCACTCCGGGAGGGGCAGATTTGGGGTGTGCCCTGGCGCTGGGGGGTAACGGCCATTGCCTACCGCCGGGATCGGGTGAGGGAGCCCATTCGGGACTGGGCGGATCTGTGGCGGCCTGAGCTGGCCGGCAAACTGACTCTGCCGGATCATCCGCGGGAGGTGATTGGGCTAACCCTAAAGAAAATGGGCCGCTCCTACAACGATCCCCTCAACCCTGAGGATGTGGAATTACGGCAAGAGCTGGGATCCCTGCACCGTCAGGTTTTAACTTACACCTCTTCTGACTACCTGCCCATCTTGCGCTTGGCCGATAGCTGGGTGGCCGTGGGCTGGTCGCAGGATCTCTACGCCACCCAAGCCAACTACCCTGAGCTGGCAGTGGTGATCCCGGCCTCCGGATCCGCCATCTGGTGGGATGTCTGGGTGCGACCCCACGTCGAAGACAATGCCCACACAGAATCAACCCAGACCGATTCCGGATCCCTGTTGGCTGACTGGCTTGATTTTGTCTTGAATCCTGAATTTGCCCCCCGCTTGGTCAATCTGAGCGGGATCCCTTCGGTTTTGCCGCTGGATTTGGCTCAACTTGCCCCACGCCTGCAACGCAGAGCCGACTTGCAAATCTCCACTTGGCAACGCTCGGAGATCTGGCGCCCCTTGAGCTCAGCCGAAGCCGAGTCCTATCTCAACCTCTGGGATCAAATGCGGCGGGGCCTTTTGTAGAAACACAGCGAGCGCGAGCCCTCCACTCTGCAACACTTCGTCAAGGTCCGCAATGCTTCTGAGGAGCTGTGGTAGGATGCCTGCTGTCTGATGAGCCAGTTGCACTTGCATCGAGGAGAGCACCTTGAGTCTGAGAGTTGCTGTTGTGGGGGGCGGCCCAGCCGGAGCCTCTGCTGCCGAAGTTCTGGCCCAAGCGGGAATTGAAACCTTTTTGTTTGAGCGGAAGCTGGACAATGCCAAGCCCTGCGGGGGCGCCATTCCCCTCTGTATGGTCTCCGAGTTCGACCTCCCCGAGGGGATCATCGACCGCAAAGTGCGCAAGATGAAGATGATCTCCCCTTCCAACTATGAGGTGGATATCGCCCTCGAAAAAGAAAACGAGTACATCGGCATGTGCCGCCGCGAGATCTTGGATGCCTTCTTGCGCAATCGTGCCCACCAAAAAGGGGCGGAGCTGATCAACGGCAAGGTAATGCATCTGGAAATCCCCCAGAATGGCCGGGATCCCTACATCCTGCACTACAACGATTTTTCCGACGGATCGAGGCAAGGGGTGCCGCGTTCTTTGGCTGTGGATGTGGTGATCGGGGCGGATGGGTTCCACTCCAAGGTGGCAGAAGCCATTGGTGCTGGCGACTACAACTATGCGCTGGCCTTTCAGGAGCGCATCCGGCTCCCGGACGACAAAATGGCCTACTACGCAGAGCGGGCAGAAATGTATGTGGGGGACGATGTTTCTCCAGACTTTTATGCCTGGGTGTTTCCCAAGTCCAACCATGTAGCCGTGGGCACCGGCACCATGAGGGCAAACCAAGCCCACATCCAAAAGTTGCAAGCTGGGATCCGCGCCCGTGCTGCCGAGCGGATTCGAGGAGGCCAGGTGATCAAGGTGGAAGCCCATCCGATCCCAGAGCATCCCCGTCCGCGCCGTGTGGTGGGCCGTGCTGCTTTGGTGGGAGATGCGGCGGGATACGTAACCAAATCCAGCGGCGAAGGGATCTATTTTGCCGCCAAGTCAGGCCGCATGTGCGCCGAGACCATCGTCGAGACCTCCAACGGTGGGGCGCGCATCCCCAGCGAAGAGGATCTCAAGCTGTATCTTAAGCGCTGGGATCGCCAATACGGCCTGACCTACAAGGTCTTGGACATCCTGCAGCGGGTGTTCTACCGTTCCAACGCTACCCGCGAAGCCTTTGTGGAGATGTGCGCCGACCGGGACGTGCAAAGGATGACCTTTGACAGCTACCTCTACAAGACGGTGGTGCCCATGAGCCCTTGGGTGCAGTTCAAGATCACGGTCAAAACCTTGGGCAGCCTGATTCGCGGCAACGCTTTGGCTCCCTGAAGTAACCCTACTGCCACTGGAAGGTCACCGTAACGCGATCCCAGTTGGCCTCGGTTTTCAGCACACTGGCAGAGGCCCTTTGTCCGGGGGGCACGTCGCTGGGCTCAAACGCTGCCACTCGCGTATCGACAACTTCCTCCCCCCGGTAGAAGGTGAAGCGGGCGCGGGCGTTGAGAACCGTGCGGGTGCTGCGGTTGATCGCTTCCACGCTTAGGCGGCTACCGGCCCCCACTCGTTCTTCCCGGATGGATCCCACGATTACAAAATCTCCTGGGCTAGCGGCAGACTCGGCTGGGGTGGCGGTCGGAACTGGGGTGCCAGGCTGTGGGGCCGTCTCGCTTTGCTTGGGATCCGACTGCCTCAGCAGCTCCAAAACACGGGCCAACTCCTGCTGAAAGAAAACAAAGGCTTCCCGCGATTGGTTGGCCACCTGGGCCAAAATCAGTCGATCCGACTCCTCTACCGGAATTTCCAGGAGGGGAGCTGGCCCTTTTAGGGTGACTCGGATGCTGGCGACTTCTTGGTTGATGAACTTATCCAGGTAGGGAAAGATGTTGAGAATGCAATCTTGGAAGGATCCCATCGGCATGATGCGATTGTTGGTCAGCACCAAGTCGGCCCGCTCACAGCTAGTCCGATCCTCCATATCAATTTCCAAGGGCACCCGAAAGGAGCCGAGGCTGGTGTTGGTGATGGTAACCCCAATGCCGTACACCTCCTGCCGCCAGCCGTGAACGATCTCCAGGCTGGGGCTGGTGACTTCCTCGGTGAAATACTCTCCGGCCCAGGTCGGGGATCCCCACAGAGGCAGGGCCAATAGCAGCACAGGGAAATGGCAGGTCAGTCTCCCCTTCACCTCAACCTTCCTTAACTCAACTCGCGGACTTTGGGGCAGAGCAGCGGTGTTTCTTGCTCCCCCGGAATGGCAATAGCCTAACCTAGGGTCGGCGCAAACCAGGGGGAGTCTTTGAATAATCTTTCCAACAATAACGGCTTTGAACTTCATCCGCTCTGCCCAAAAATAACCCGGTGCCTATCTTCATCAAGCTGGGGGTTGCCTTGGCGGTGGATCCCAGGGGCCATTTTGTCGGGGCAGCGCCACGGGCTCTGCCGTTTTCCGCTGGGATCCCGTCTGCGATAGGATCAGAAAGTCCAGCTTACTAGCGCAGGAGCCCCGCCCTCTGTCCGTAGGACGAGGGTCGGGAGGAATGCGGAAGTTACGATAGAACCATGACCCAAGTCCTGACCGTCTCCTGCAAGCTCAAGGTGTCCCAGTCGCAAGCCGCCAAATTGGACGCGACCTTGGCTGCTTTCGGCCAAGCCTTGAACTGGGTCAACCAAAACACACCAGAGAAGGTAGTTAACGCCGTTAAACTTCAATCTCTGTGCTACCGCCAAATCCGGGCCCGGTTCGGCTTGTCCAGTAACTTGGCTCAGCAGGTCTGCAGATGGCTGGCCGGTGCCCGTAAAGTTGCCCGACAGAAAAACCGTCCGGTCAAAGCGTTCAAGAGAGGCTTTGCGACCTACGATGCCCGTATCTTTTCG
>NZ_JBSSCH010000036.1:0-10579 GCF_054059615.1 Thermostichus sp. OS-CIW-33 | reverse complement strand
GTTAACTCTCTCTTCTGTCTGTAAAAAAGCCAATATCTTCTGCCATTTGTTTTCATCTAAAAAAACCAACTTCATCCTCTTTCCTCTATAAATTACTCTCTCTATCCTAACATAAGATCAACACGACCTAGATCGGCGGCAACAAAAACCGTAGCTGCTGTCAACCTGCCGTGAACCTAGAACCGCTGAAATAAACGATGATAAAAACAGCAGCTGCTACAGATATCAAGCACAGGGCGGTGGGGCATCCCGTCCTTTTCGCGTCAGCGGGACGGAGTCCTTGAAGCTCGCACTCTCTCGCTTTAGCGGCGCGGAGCGCTTTGCGTCAGCATGAGTGCGGGAGTTATGTCACTTGTGCAACCGTTTATCGCTGGCTGAGCCGAGCAGACCTCACGACAACAAAAGTCAAGACCCGCAAGCGAAAGACAGACTTGGCTGCCCTGCAGCAAGACGTAGACCAGTGCCCAGAAGCTCGACTAAAGGATGGAGCCCAGCGCCAGAGCAATACCCATTAACTGCAGCATTGACAATATCCGACAATATCCAAACAACAAAAAGGCCCCCTTTCGAGGGCTTTTTTGAGGATACTGTTGCGCCGTTTTACCGTGGTTTTCGACCTGGAAAATCCAGTATAGGATACCGGGGATGATTGTCGATAGTTTCCAAATCAAGTTTGGCCTACTGCTCTCACATCCACTTCCCATCCTAATTGTCGAAGGGTATAGATCGCAAAAACATAACGGCAGTCACCAACGCCGCAGAATCCTCTCCCAATCATACCCCATTTTTGGGGTGTGCCCGTCAAGTGCTCACCAAGGGCTAGGATAAAAGACAGCTTGACGGGTTGCTGGCCATGCTTGGTTCCTGGTTAGACAACATCTACGGCGCTTGGTTTCTGCCGGAGCGCACCTTTCGGGCGTTGCGGGAACAGCCTGTTCTCTGGCAAGCCTTTGGGGTGGTGGGGCTGCTCAACGTCCTGGATGCGATTCGCCGCTCTGGGGTAAGCCTGCCGAGCATGGTGCTGGCGGTGCTGATGGGATCCCTGGGCTGGGTGAGTTTGGCGGCTTTGCTGCAGTTGCTGGCCTTCTGTTTGGGTCGGGCTGCCCCTTCCTTTTCGGCGCTGCTGTGCTTGACGGGGTTTGCCGGCTTGCCGTGGCTGCTGCTGGGGCCTGCTCAATCGTTGGGTGGGGTACTGGGATCCCTGCTGGGCCTTGCAGCGCTGCTGTGGTTTGTGGTTTGGCAGGTGCGGGCGGTAGCTGTAGCGCTGGATTTGGAGTGGTGGCGCCTGGTGGGCCTGATCCCATTGGCTTTCCTAGGGGGGATCCTGTCCCTGAGCTGGCTGACCAGCGGCGTCGTTGCTCTGGCTTCCTTGCGCTAAAGCTTATAGTTGTTTCAGGTTAAGGTGAAACGCCTAGGCTACTGATCGCGCCAGCGGGACGGAGTCCTTGAAAAGCCTTCCGGTTCTGCGTATTGTTGCTCCGCAACGCTATTGCTATGCCTGCGGCACCCTGACGGGAACCGCAACGCTATTGCTCCGCAACGCTGACACGACGACGCGAAGACGCGACTAACGTTCTAGGTGTGGGTGCAGCGTCCTGGTTGGAATTGAAATGATTGTAATTCTCGTTGAATCCCGGCGTGTGGCCAGGGATGCTTCCCCGGAATTAGCGGGGCACTCGCTGCAGATGCGGCTTTTCCTCCGGCAGAATAGCGCCCTCTACGGGGCAAACCTGTAAACAGATGCCACAGTCAATGCAGGTGGAAAACTCAATCCAAAAGTAGTCGGTGCCTTTGGCATTTTTGGTATCGCCGGGGTGGATGCAGGCGACGGGGCAAGCCTCTACACAGTCGGCCACACCTTCACAGATATCGGTGACAATTGTATGCGGCATGGATCCCTCCCAATGATTGCTCTAAGTCAAATTCTAAGTGCAGTTGCCACAAGGTCAGCCTTGACGTCGCCTGCGCTTCCTATGCTTTTGACTTTTTGATTGAGATGCGCGACATTAGCCCAAAGCTGTCTGAAAAAGATGGGGCTTATATCCCAGTCCTGGGGTTCATTTTAGGCCAAAATTGCTCCCCCCCGACGAGAAGTTTTCCAGATCGTCGCTTTTTCTGACCAGCGCAGCGCCAATGCAAAAGAAGTAGAATGCCGGAGCGAGCCGGCAAATGGGCTCCCACCGCCTCGAGAGTTCTCTCTTGCCAAAAATGGCAAGGGACATACTCTGCTGTGACCTGGGTTTTAACCGAAAGATAGGATGATTTGGCATAAAACAGGGGCTAAATCTCTCTGGGATCCCGCTCTTGAGACTGCCACCAACGGCTGAGGGGCCAATACAAAGCGGGTGCCCAGAGGCTACTTAAAATAGCAGACGTGAGGGCATTGCGTTGATGGTTCCACCAGATGCTCTCCAGAGAACGGGGGCCATCGCCACCAATGTTGCCGAAAAACCGAAGGGAGTTCTCCAATCCATCCAGCAAGGTTTGCGTTCCTGCTGGATCCAGGTCATCGGATCCCTGCGAGGCCACGAGCCACATCCATTGCAGTGCCATCAAGGTTTCGGCGATCACCACCATACCAAAAACGATCAAGGCCACCGAGATAAAGTCTTCTTGCATGTAGCGTTGTTTTTGCAACTTGGCGGTGAGGATCCCAACTACAGCCAGCCCCAGCGCATGGGTAGGACAAGGGCTGGTCAGCGCATCTTGCAGAAAACCCAGGGTGACCCCGGCAACAGCCCCCTGCCAAGCTTTGCGCCGCACACTCCAGCACACCACCCAGATCAAGGGCCAATCTGGGGTTAAGCCTGCTAGCTCCAAGCCCGGCCCTCGCCACCAAGGGGCCACTGCTGCCAGCAATCCTGATAGGGCAGTCACCACCCAGTTGAGGTGAGACTTGAGCTTAAGAATCAGAGGGTTGAGCATAGCGGTAGATCAAGGCCCATTCCAAGAGGCCCAGCGGCGCCGACAGTTCGACAGTGGCTTGGGGGGCAGGGCTGGCATCCAAGTTGACCGCTCGAACCGTTCCCACCACCACCCCGGCTGGGTAAAAGCTGCTCAGGCCCGAGGTCACCACCACATCCCCCACCTCTACTTTGGGGGCCTTGTCGAAAAAATCCAAAATGGCACTCTGGGTGCCCGTACCCCTCAGGATGCCCATGTGTCGGCTGCGACTCAGCATTACCCCGACACGGCTGGTGGGATCGCTGATCAGGAGCACTCGGCTGGTGTTGGGCGTGACCGACTCGACTCGCCCGATCAACCCTCCCGGCGCCATGACTACATCTCCCACCCTGACTCCATGCCGGCTGCCGCGGCTGAGGGTGAGCTGTTGCCACCAGTGATCGGCGCTGCGACCCACCACGGCTGCTGGGATCCCCGCTTGGGGCATTTGCTCGGTAAATTGCAGCAGTCGCTTCAGCTCGCGGTTTTGGTACTGCAACTCGGCTACCAGGGCTTGCAGCTCACGGTTAGCGGCCTGGCTGAGCACCGCAGCGGGATCCACAGGCGGACGGGCTGGAGCAGTGATCCAACTGTACAATTCCACCAATAGGGATCCCTGGGTTTGGCGCAGGCCCAGCGCTGCCCCCATCGCCAAAGCAGACAGGAGCAACCCCAGGCTATGGCGCCTCCACCATTGGCGTAGCCAATTCAAGCAATACCTCTCCAACCCACTCGACTCACACCTTAGATCAGGGATGGGAAGAAACTCCTCTAGCCCTTGAAGCTGCCGCTCAACACTCGACCCAAGGTTTTGAAATCCTCCAAAACTCGCCCTGTACCGAGCACCACACAACTGAGGGGATCCGGGGCAATGTGAACCAAGATCCCGGTTTCATGGCTGATCAGGGCATCCAGACCCTTGAGCAAGGCTCCTCCCCCGGCCAGCATGATGCCTCGGTCGATGATGTCGGCAGCCAATTCCGGTGGAGTGCGCTCCAGGGTGCGCTTAATGGCTTCCACAATCACCGAGAGGGGCTCGGCCATGCTCTCGCGAATTTCGGTGCTCTTCACCGTGACGGTACGGGGTAAACCCGAGAGCAGGTGTAACCCGCGCACTTCCATGGTCAGTTCCTCTTGAATTGGGTAGGCGGAGCCAATCCGAATCTTGATCTCTTCAGCGGTGCGCTCCCCGATGGTGAGGTTGTGAACCTTTTTCATGTACTGGACGATGGCCTCGCTCAGCTCATCTCCCGCTACCCGCACGGACTCGCTCAGCACGATCCCCTGCAAACTGAGGACGGCTACCTCAGTGGTGCCGCCGCCAATGTCTATGATCATGTTCCCAGTGGGCTCTTGCACCGGCAGCCCGGCCCCGATTGCTGCTGCCACCGGCTCATCCACCAAATACACCTCCCGCGACCCAGCTTGGAGAGCGGCTTCCATCACCGCCCGTCGCTCCACCCCGGTCACACCGCTGGGGATCCCAATCACAATGCGGGGAGCAATCAGGTACCGGCCCTCGTGTACGCGGTGGATGAAGTGTTTTAGCATCATCTCCGCCGTGTCGAAATCGGCAATCACCCCATCTCGCAGAGGACGCACCGCTACAATGTTGCCGGGGGTACGGCCCAACATTTTTTTGGCATCTTCCCCCACAGCCAGGGGTTGCTTGGTGTTTTGGTCGATGGCGACCACAGAGGGCTCTTGCAGGACAATGCCTCGCCCGGCCACGTAGACCAGCGTGTTGGCAGTGCCCAAATCAATGCCCATATCACGGGAAAATCGGCTGAATAACCCCACGGTAAGTCGCTCCAGTCTTGATTTGGGAAGAAGCAGCAAGCTTTGGTACCTACTATAGTCTAGTTCTGCAAGAGAATCTCCCCCGAAGAGCGGGAATCTGCTCCAGAGAAACCGGCTATGGCTGTATCCCAGCCAGCTGTGGAAGATCGAATTCGCCGCTAAGGTGCAATCCTGTTGTGATTCGGGATCCCTCGTGCCTAAGGTTGCCATTGCTCCAGCCGGCTATCCGGCCATCGCCCCCTATTCTCCCGGCGTGAAGGTGGGCAAAATACCCTCTACATCTCGGGCACATTGGCCCTGGATCCGGAGGGCAAGACGTGGGATCCGACATCGCCACCCAGACTCGCGTGGTGTTGGAGCTGAGTGACATCCTCCCGACGCTCACCCTGCGGGTACAGCGCGGGGCTTCTCGGCAGTTTAGCTAAGATAGACCAACCCGGTCTTTTGGCGGTTGCGATGCAGCTCTCTGGTGCCTTGGTTAGCGTGGCTACCCTGGACTTGCCTCGTCTACAACGCTTCTATCGGGATCTCTTGGGGATCTCTCCCCAAGTCCAGCTCCCGACAGAGGGGGATCCGGTGTACGTAGAGTTTCGTCTGCCGGGGTTGCGGCTGGGCCTCTATCGCAGCCGTCATCTCGATGGTGGTGCCCAAGCCGCAGCGGTGAGCCTCTGCCTGCAGGTGCAAGATTTACAGGGATCCCTGACAACACTGGAAGGGTTGGCGGGAGCTTATCAGCTCTCCATTTCCCCCCTGCGACAAGCCTTTCATGGACAGGAGGTGGATTTTCGGGATCCCGATGGCAACCGGATTGTACTGCACCAGCCTTCTGCTGCTTTTGGGGAAGCGACAGCCTGGGATCCCCAGGGTTAGATCCGCCAAAGGTAGATGGTGTAGGTGTTGATGACATCCGATACGGTGGTGGTGGCGGTGGGGGGCCAATCCCCCATGTCGAAGGAGTGGGTGACCAGACGAGCGCCGGGCCGAAGCTGGGAGCGCAACTTGTCTCGGATCAGCAGGTGGGAGCTGGGCAGCAAATAACAACTCACCACCGTCGCCGGGGTTAAGTCCAGAGTGAGCAGATCCTGCTGGAGAAAAGTAACTCGATCCTGAACTTGGGCTTCTCGGGCCCGCTGTTGGGCTTCCAGGATGCGCTCCGGGTCGATATCCACTCCCATGCCCTGTGTGCCAAAGCGCTGCGCCGCCCGGATGAGAATGCGGCCATCCCCACAGCCCAAGTCGTAGAGAGTATCCTCGCTCCCCACCTGGGCCAAATCCAGCATGGCATCCACAACCAAGGGCAAGGTGCGCACATAGGGGGCCAAGCGGATTCCCTCTGGACTTTGCGGGTTGGGCTGGCATTGGAAGAAGGGATCCCTGCCCACCGAGTTCTGACCCAGCTTAGGTTTGAAACCGCGGGGCACCAAGGGTTGATTCCGAGAAGAGCGGTTTTCTCTGTTCATCAAATATTCTCATCAATTTCCCATCAGTCTATCAACCTGTCGCAGTACAGAGCCCCTGCCGTTCTACTGGGTGGAAAGTCACCGCCAATTGCGTCGGCTCAAGTACAGTCTACTAAGGGGTTATGGGATACACCTGTATGGTCATTTTCAACAGGAATGAAACATCTCCGTTCCATTGCTCTCTAACTCCCCTCTCCCTCTGGAGGGGCTGGGGGAAGCGGCGCGGAGCGTCTGGGCAGCAGCGGGAGTATCTCAATCGAGTCTGGAATGACTATGAACCTGCTTGTTCTAAACCTCACTGGGGTCAAGCCTCGGAAACACGATTTTTATACCCTTTTATATCCCTTAATTTGTAACGGGCTGTATCTCAAAAAATATCTTGATTCAACAACTTAGCCAGGCGTTCCAGCCCCTTTTTGACTTGGCGGGAAACGGTAACGGCACTGATCCCTAGCCGCTCTGCCGTTTCTTTTTGCGTGAGGTCATAGAAGAAGACAAATTCCAAAATCTTGCGGGTACGTTCCTCCAGCTGAGCCAAGGCATGTTGTAGGCGAATACGATCTTCTTCAGCCAGTTGAAAACTGCGGTAGCGCTGATCCGGAACGACCTCCCCCAGAGCAACACTGTCTTCCTCAGTTTGAATCGGAGCATCCAGGCTGAGCAAAAGGCTGTTTTGTTGGGCCAGCTCCAGCTCTCGCCATTCCTGCTCCGTCAGTTGCAGGGCTTCCCTCACCTCGGCCTCAGAGGGAGAACGGCCCAACTCTTGCCGCAGACGGGCAATCACCTTCTTGGCTTGTCTTTGCAGGGTCGTCCAGCGGCGTGGGATCCGCATGGTGGGGCTTTTGTCCCGCAGGTAGTGTTGAATTTCTCCGCGAATGTAGGGCAGGGCAAAGGAGCTAAAAGCCAGGCCTCGGCTGATGTCAAAGCGTTCGATAGCTTGAATCAAACCCAAACAGCCAACTTGCACCAGGTCGTCGTACCCCTCATTGCATTGGTTGCGCCAGTGGTGGGCCTCTTTGCGCACCAAGCCCAAGTTCATTTCCACCAGCCGGTTGCGCAGGGCTGGATCGCGATTCTGGTGGTACAGCCGCAACAGTTCGGCAGTTCGGGCTTTAACATCCTCACTAGATGCCATAGATCCACATGCGGCTGGGAATCCGGTCTTGGCCAAAGGCAATGGAGGGGGGGCCGCCGGTCGCCTCAGGGAGACGGAGTTCTTGGGAGAGGTCAGGCGAGGGGCCGTTATCATAGACAACCACTTTACCGATTTGCCGAAAATAACTGTAGAACAAGCACTCAAGGAACTCGAAAACCATTCAAAGGTTGAGGATCCCACCCATAACCAACACCCATCCAGTCAAGAGACGCTTTTGCCCAGCCGAACCGACCTGGCATGCGCAAGCTATAGGGCTACAGAGATGGTGTCAGAAGCACGACTGGACACTGTTGAGATCCGCCAAAAGCTAGAACGTTCTTAGTTTGACCAGGTTTCTGGGCCCAAGCAACAGCATCTCCACGGAAAATCGGCGGGTTTCATCGGCAAAAGAGCGCCATTTTCCCGTAAGACCCAACGAAATTGCCGGATTTCTGTTGTTGGCGTACTCTCATGGACTGGTTCATGATTTGGGATTGGCCGTGAGATCGCCTGCGCATTCTGATCCCCCCTCTCCCAGAGAGAGAAGGGCTGGGATGTTTTTGGGGTCTCAATGCAGCACTTGACCCACTGCGGTCGTCTGAGCGCTCTACCCACAGCTTGTGGGGAAGTCGCGCCTGTGGAGATTTCTCTGACAGGTTGGTAGCCAAGACTACCGTTAGTGATGACTTGTGACGCAGGTCGCTTTGACGTTGAGCAAAGGTTAGCGTTGCCTAGCCCTGTGTAAGCCTTTCAGAGCGGTTCTTGAGGGGATCCGTGCCGGCAAGGGCTGCCAAAAAGGATGCAAAACTCGGCTCCTCGCGAATGAGGTCGAAATAGGGCTCAGAGGAGAGCAAGGGGCGGTAGCGTTCCGGCTCCAGGCGTAGGGCTTGCTCCAAAGCTTGTAGGGCCTGAGGCACTTGGCCTTCCCAGGCGTAGCAGCAGGCTTTGGCGTAGTGAGCCTCGGCATTGCTGGGATCCATCTGCAGGGCCCGATCAAAACTCTGGATGGCCAGCTCGTAGAGGTTCAAGTCCATCAGCACCAGGCCGCGCTGCACCCAGATCTGAGGGCGTTTGGGATCCTGCGCCAGGGCACGGTCATAGCTGTTGAGGGCCTCCATCGGGTTGCCGAGGCGGTGGTGGGCAAGGGCATGGCCGGCCCAGAGAGAGGCCGATTCGGAGCCCAGTTGCAGGGCTCGTTCGTAGCTGGCCAGAGCATCGACGTAGCGCTCTAGGTGAAACAGAGCCAGGCCCCGACTCTGCCAAACTTGGGCATTGACGGGGTTGATGGCGAGGGCTTTCTCGTAGCTGATTAGGGATCCCTGCCACCGTCCCAGAGAGGCTAAGGTTAGCCCGTGCAGGTACCACGTTTCCGGGCTGTCGGGGCTGAGGGCAAGGGCCCGTTCGTAGGCACGTAGGGCTTCTTCGTAGCGGCCCAATTGCCGCAGCGTGTTGGCCTGGTTAAAGCGGGCCTCAAAAAAATCCGGTTTCAGCCGCAGAGCCCGCTCATAGCTGGCCAGAGCTTCTTGATGGCGACCGAGATCGTCCAGCAGAGAACCACGGTTGTTCCAGGCTTCGGGGAAGTCCGGCTTCAGCTCCAGGGCGCGGTCGTAGCTGGCCAGGGCAGCTTGGGCTTGCCCCAGGTGGTCGAGGGTGGTGGCGCGGTTGTACCAGGCAATGGGATCCTGCGGCTGATCTCCCACCGCCTGCTCGAAGGGCTGTAGTTGAGCCGCCTGTTCCGCCGAAAGGGCAGATGGGTCAACCGCCGGGGCCGGCGAAACGGCTGTAGATTCTGGGGAGGCAGCACGCTTCTGCCGCCGCAGCCACCAGGCCCAACCCCCGGCCAAAAGCAACAGGCTCGCCCCCAGCACCAGCACGCCCACGTCGGTCGGGGCAATCACAAACGGCATGACCCACTTCCTCTTTTCTGCGCGCCTCTACATCATCACCAAAAACGGCAGGGGATCGCTGGGCCCTGCCGGCGAGATCAGCTCAATGCGCTTTTCGCCAGGGTAGGTGCTGGGATCGATCTCAAAGGTAACCGTCAGCGCCTCGGCGTTGGCCTGCACCGGTTCCTTAGAGCGTCCCAAGGGATCCCCAAAGCTGACTCGGATCCCTTTACCCGCCGGGCTGACTCGGATTTCCGTCACCTGATCCAGATGGGATCCCTCTAGGGTACAGACGATTACATCCCCGACAAAGGCCTCCAGAGGCCAGCCCCGCCGCACCACCGGTTTGGACATGGTTGTCGCTCCCACAGGCTTCTGCATCTCAGTTTAATTTTTCATTTTCCCCTCCCTGCTCCAGCCCAAAACGGCTTTGGTGGCAGAGAGGCTCTCCCCCCTTGGGCCGGATCTCCTGCCACCCCTGTAGAGAAGAGGGAGTTGGGGAAAGGGCAACGGCAGGCGCTCGCAGCAACACCTGGTGGTCTGGGCCCACGCTCACCAAGCGGGGCATCTCTCCAAGACTATCGGCCACCGCAAACAGCACCCGCTCTCGCGCCTGGGGATCCCAGCCCAGCAGCTGCGCATACCCCAGCGCCGGCGGCGGATCCCAGATTTGCACCGGTGGGATCCCTGTCGAGCCAGTGGGCAAAGGCCAGACCACCGCCCGATCCCAGCTCAAATCGGTCTGGAACCAGCCTTCGTACTCCCGCGCCAGCAAAGTGTTCCCCTGCCAGGCTAGAGGCAGGATCATGGCAAAATCCAATGCCTCAACGGGGTCGTACACCGACCCTGAGGCTTGATAGATAACCTGCAAGGCCCGAGTACGGGTGTTCTCGGCAAACAACACACTGGTCAACCGACCAGCCTCGGGTGTAGCCACCAAATCCAGCCGTGTGTACACCTGCCACTGGGGATCTGGCGCCGGCAGGGGATCGCTGCGCAACAGGCCAACCACCGTGCATTGCCGTTGCCGGGCTTGCTCCTGCAACCCATACACCCAATCCCAAGGGATGGGCAAAGTAGGGGGAGAGGAGACTCCAGGGGCAGCCGGCGCCATGTCCCTCGCCCAGGCAGCGCTCCCCTCCGCCCAGCCGATCCAAACAGCCACAAGGGCTCTCCCCAGTTGCCACAGCCAGTTTTGCCTGAGCCAGCCCCCCATCTGCCTCACCTTCCGTCGTGACATACTCCCGCACTCATGCTGATGCAAAGCGCTCCGCGCCGCTAGCGCGAAAAGGACGTTTCCTGCGCTTGAGGACTACGTCCCGCTGACGCGAAAAGAACGGGATGCCCCACCGCCC
>NZ_JBSSCH010000035.1:0-10848 GCF_054059615.1 Thermostichus sp. OS-CIW-33 | reverse complement strand
GTCAGGACTTGGGTCATGGTTCTATTGTGACTTCCGCATTCCTCCCGGCACTGACCCTACGGGTACAGTGCGGGGCTCCTGCGATTTCTAGCTGACGAAGTTGGCGGGAAAACGGGCTCCGGTTTGGGCCGGATCGAGCCCGCCTCGGCTACTGCCTCAGAGAGCTTTTGCCGCACCAGCTCCTGAGTCTCCAAAATGTTGGGATCCGCCGCCCATTCCGGGGCCTCTCGAACGGGATCATCCTCGGAGGTGAACTCCAGGTCGTAGGTCTCGGCGCGGTAATCGAGGCTGAAGCATTCCCAAGCCCGCAGACTGTAAAAATAGGGGAACAAACGCACAATGCGCTCAATATCCAGGTGCGCAGCAAAGCGACGAAAAGCCTCTTCTTCAGACACCGGAAAAGGGGCGTAATGTTCTGAAACAAACCACCGCAAGAACTTCCGCGCCTCTGGGATGATCTGCTGGGCAGGCAGGGATCCCAGCACCGCTGCGTTGAAGCAGTTGACCAACAGGTGCTCCAGCATTACCGCGTTGTACTCGGCAAAGCAGGTTTGCTCGCGGCTTTCCACCGGCTGCCAGGGCATGTTGCCGTTGGCGGCAATGAGCAGGTGAACCAGGTCATGGGAGGGGTTGGTTTGGATGTAGCCGTGCCCCTCCAACTTGGCGCCATCGCAGCTAAAGAGCTGGTGTTGGGGGCTCCAATAGAACTTGAGTTGCTTTGCCGCCATGTTCAGTTCTCCTCCTCACCCAGGGGATCCTTTTAGAGCTTACACCTGCACTGATGAGCTGCTATGAACTATAGGCCACGGAGGAGAGCGCCGGCTTATTTGACAATTGGTCAGCGAGAACGCTTGCCACAAGTGGCAAAACAAAGGGGTCTTTATCTCGAAGCAATTCTCGGAGCAGACAGGCTTTAGCCGCCCTACTAGGCTCAAAGCTGAGACCCGCTGTGCTCGCATTGTGAAAAAAGATCAAGATCCTCTAACTGCAGTAAAAATCTCTACGCCTACACCAAGCGCTACAGTAGCTTTCGGAATTACTGGGTGGTATTGTAACTCCCTACTTTCATGCCACCCCACTATGCTTGCACTGGCAGCTGCAATGACTGTAAAAATACAGCCCGGTCAAGTAAAAAGCCAAAAAGCTGGTTGGCTGCTTCTCCTGGTGCTCGTGGGAAGCTGCCTTGTCGGCTGTGGCTCTTCCGGCGGTACAGGCATTGATCCGTCTGCTGTGGGATCCCAAGCTCGCCTGACATTCAATGGGGCTCTGACCCGCTCCTTTTCTGGCACACAAGGGGAAATGGAGTTCAACATCGCCCTCTTGCAAGGCGGGGATCCGCCCCAACCAATAACCCAGCTCTCTGCCAGTCAGGTCAGCCTGCAGGTAAACCGGGTAACCGATTTGCTAGGGATCCCGCAGCCGGTAACCTTGACCCTGACACCCACCCGGATCGAGAACCCCCCGCCGGATCTGCCTCAGCGGCCTTTGCTCATGGCTGTGCTGATGGATGGCTCAGGCAGCCTGTTGGTCTTGGATCCCCAATCTCGGCGCTTCCTGGCTGTTTTTCGGCTCCTGGATCAATTTCGCCCTGCACCCCTGGATCTGGGCGCCATTCTGCGCTTTGACAACCGGGGGGCAGGTTTTGGCCTTACAGCTTTGGGGCAGCCCCTGCGCACAGCTCAGCTATTGCAGGACTTCACCGGCGACAAAGAGCTGCTGAGACGAGGCGTTTTGCGCGCTGTTCCGGAGGGAACACCGCCCTTTACGATGCCACGGTAGAAGCCGGGCGTTTCTTGAGCGACTTTCGGCCCACCGAGCGTTTCAACCGCCGCTTGGTGGTATTCACCGATGGGATTGACAACGAAAGCACCCGCTCCATCAACCAAGCTACTCAGGAGCTGACAACTTTGGCCAGAGAGCGAGGACAAAAACTCACCGTGTATGTGGTTGGGTTGGGGGTCGATTTGAATCTTCTGGAGTTACAGCGTCTGGCTGCAGCTACTGAGGGGACTTTTGTGCTGGCACGGTTTTCTGAAGGGCTGGAAGCTCCCTTTGCCAACTTATTCCCTGCTGCTATTGGGGAGCACCGCCTGCAAATGAGGGTGCAAAGCAATGTTCCGCTATCTGCTGGTTCTTATCTTCTCAGTGGCGAGCTGAGAGTTGAGAGAGAAGGCAGCCGTTTTGTGGCGCCATTCAGCGACGCTGTTCTCACGGTGGGATCCCGCTAGAGTCATTCCGCAGGCTGACAACATCCCTAATCGAGAGCGAGGCGATAAGCAAATGTTTCGACGACTCGGTATACCCAGAAGATTTTGGCAACCGGCTGCGCTTGTCCTGGCGGCAGTGCTTACAGGTTCCCTAACGGTTTTCCTGAAAGGTTGCGGTGGCACCTCCAGCAGCCCCTCGACTGTGGGGTCGCCGCCAAGGGATCCCGGCTCTGGCTCTGGCTCTACCTCTGCCATTTTGGGATTGGTGGTGGATCCCTTTGCTCAGCTTTGCCCTTCAGGCTCAACAGCCGCCCTTTGTTCGGGAGGGCCGCTCTTTTCAAGAGGCAATAAGGTTGAGTTGTTCAACCTAAGCTCAAGAGGGGACATTTTGTTGCCTGCCTTGTCAACCACTGCCTTGGAGGGCAACTTGCGGTTCACCATCCCCTTTTCCGGATCGATTACTCAGCCGCCGGGGAAATTGGTATCGGTTCAGTCCAATCTCCTGGGCCAAGGGCGTCAGTCCGGCCAGCCTACACCCCTGCGGGGATTTATTTTCAGCGCAGCCGTGGATGTTTCCCCTTGGAGCGAAGCCCTTTATCGCATCTTGCTGCGGGAGCGGGATAGAGTACCTTCCTCCAACTTAGCTCCCCCCGAAGTTAGGGATCTGGAGAATATTCTGTTTGTCAGCGTACCTCTTTCCAGAACAGCCCGAAACTTGGAGGAGATCATCACTGACATCATTCGACAAGCGGATCAACTTAGTTTTAATCAGCTTCGCTTTGTGGAAGATCTCATTCGCGTTTGCTATGCCCCAGAAGGCGATCAATCGGATCAGCCCTGCCGCCTCCGCATTCCGGTGCCCCTACCTCCTGCACCGACGGACTTTCCGACACCTCGACCCACTCCTGCCTCTACCCCGACACTAACACCGACGCCAACGCCGACACCAACACCGACACCGACGCCGACGCCAACACCGACGCCAACACCGACGCCAACCAACTAGGTAGGAGAGCCGTGTAGCCATGCCCTTGGAGAAGTTGGTCCCGCTATTGCGGTCGCAAAAGCGTCGTGTAGCGATGACGGCTTTCCCCCAGGTGGAGTGAGCCAGTCGTGGAGATATCTATCGAGGTTTGACAGCGCTTGCCGCCTGTGACGGTGGGATGTCAGGCTGAGACAGGAGTGGTTTTGCAGTCGGTAGGAACCATGACGCAGCGTGCCCAAGGATTTTGGCAATGGGGATCCCTTTGCCGGATTGGCCTCTACGTAGCTGCTCTGCTCTGCGGGGTGGCGCTCTGGGGGATCCCGGCCTTGGCTCTGCCCCAGGGGGATGCCATTACCGATCCACGTACCCTCTTGCGGCGGGCGCTACCCATCTCAGAAACGAAGCTGCTGGAGGTTGATGAAGCCATCTCCAAAATCGACGCCGACCTGAAGTACAACCGCTGGTCGGCAGTGCGGGGAGATGTGCGCCAGGTAGAGCACCTCTTGGATCGCTATGGAGATTCCCTGCTGGCCGGCTTGCCTCCGGATCGGGTGACCCCAGCCTCTGAACAGATGGCTGCGCTGCGGGAGCAGTTGCGGGTGATCGGCCAAGCCAGCGAGCGCAAATCCAAGGGTAAAGAAGAGGCCCGCGCTGCCTACGACCGTCTAGTGGACGAGTTGGGATCCCTCGAAAACAACTGGGTGGGGGCTTTCCCCTACACAGTGCCTGCTGAGTATGCCGACAAACCTCAGCTCTTGGGGCGGGCAGAGGTGGAGCTAAACACCACCGCTGGGCGCATGGTGATCACCTTAGATGGCTACAGCGCCCCCATCACTGCCGGCAACTTTGCCGACCTGGTGCAGCGGGGCTTCTACGATGGCCTGACCTTTGACCGGGTGGAGACCTTCTTCCTGGCGCAGGCCGGGGATCCCCCTGGCCCTGCCGATGGCTATGTGGATCCGGCCACGGGCAAGGTTCGCACCATCCCCATGGAGATTCGCGCCAAAGGCGAGGTGATGCCCCGCTACGGCCAGACTTTTGATCAGATGGGCCTGTGGGATGTGGAACCGGCTCTGCCCTTTTCCGCCGAAGGGACGGTGGCCATGGCCCGCTATCCCGACGATCCCAACAGCGCCTCTTCTCAGTTCTTCATCTTTATGGCTGAGCCGGATCTCACCCCGGCGGGGTTAAACCTCATGGATGGCCGCTATGCCGTGTTCGGGTACGTTACCGAGGGAACGGAGGTGCTGCGCCACATCAAAGTGGGGGATCGGATTTTGAGTGCCAGATTGATTTCCGGCCAAGACAACCTCAAAACTGGAGCCTAGAGGGGATCCCTTCCTTCCTGCCTAACCGTGTCGATAAGCCGCCGTACCGTCGCCGCCCCTGCAGAGGGCTGGAAGCGAAAGGGAAATTTGCCCCTGGCCAACAGGCGCAGACCCAAAGGCACCAAGCTGAGCAGCCCTTTGGGATCCCGGCCCACCACCTGCAGGGCAAAGCGGCGCTCATCTATCCAACCACCGGAGCGCACCAGTTGCACCAGAGTCTTGCGGTGGCGGATGGCTATGGGCAAGGACTCCGTCCGAATAGCGCGAACAGCGTGCGATGGGGAACGGTCGGTGGGCAGAGCAGCGGTCTTGTCTACAGGGCGGGAGAGGATCCCCTGTTTGAGTTCGGTGATTTGATCCAGAGGTGCCACGCCCATCGGGCAGACGCTGTTGCAGTTCCAGCAGCGGGTACAGCCCCAGACACCAGCCAAGCTATCCAGAGCCTGCAGGCGTTGTTCCCGTTGGCTGTCGCGGCTGTCTTGGACGAGGCGGTTGGCTCTGGCCAGAGCATGGGGGCCGACAAACTCTGGGTTCACCTCTTTGGCATTGCAATCGGAATAGCAGGCCCCGCAGAGAATACAGCCACCGGCAGCGTTGAGATGTTCCCGTTCGGCAGGCAACTGCAAAAATTCTCGCTCCGGGATGCGACGCCCCGCCGTGCTGACAAAGGGATCCACCCGGCTGAGATCGTTCCAGAAGGGCTGCATATCCACCACCAGATCCCGCAGAACGGGCAGGTTTCCCAGAGGGCCGATGCGAATAGGCTGCGGCTGGGGGCTGCGGGGATCCAGCTCTTCGCCCACATGTCGGCCACAAGCCAAGGCTGCCCTACCGTTGATGCGCATGGCGCAACTGCCACAGATGGTGTTGCGGCAGTTTTTGCGGAAGGCCAAGCTGCCATCCTGCTCCCACTTGATCTGGTTGAGGCAATCGAGAATGGTGGCGCCAGGGGATGTCTCCAGCCAGAAGGACTGCCAGCGGGGCGGCTCCGGTGGCAACTGTCGGAAAATCTGCAGTTCTACTCGCAAAGTGCTCTGCACCGCTGAAGGGAAAGGGGATCCCATCCTAGCTCTCTCCCTATTGCTCCGCAACGCTAACGGGACAGCAGAAGTGGCTACAACGCGCGGCTGAGGGCGCTCCCCGGCCCCTGAAACAACAGCCAAGAAATAAGGAAGTTGGTGACAAACACGCCCAGCAGCGCCGTAACCACTGCATCGGTGGTGGAGCGACCCACCCCCTTGGCTCCCCCGCTGGTGGAAAGGCCCCAGTTGGAGCCGACAATGGCGATCAAAGACCCGAACACCATCGCCTTCAAACAACAGACGAGCAAATCCCAGGAGCTCAGAAGGGTTTGCGCCGAGTTGAGAAACACTGCAGGAGAGATGTTGTAGGCCGAAGCGCAGATGATCATCCCCCCCACCAGCCCCGTCAGCAGGGAGAGGATGGTGAGCACCGGCAGCATCAGCCCCGCAGCCAGCACCCGCGGGATCACCAGATAATCCACCGGATCGGTGCGCAACAACAGCAAAGCGTCGATCTGCTCCGTGACCTTCATGGTGCCCAGCTCGGCGGCAAAGGCGGATCCCACCCGTCCGGCCAAGATCACCGCCGTCACCACCGGTGTCAGCTCGCGGGCAAGGGCAATCGCCAAAACTCCCCCAATTAGGGAGGAAGCGCCAAAGTTGATGAACTCCCGCGCCAACTGGATGGTGAAAACACCGCTGATCACCACCGCCGTAATCAAAACAATCAGCAGCGACTCCAGCCCTACCGCCGCCAACTGATCCAGGGTGTTGCGGCGATGGATACGGCCCCGCATCAGATGCAAAATCACCTGGCCGGCCAGGAGAAAACTGCTGCCCACCCGCTGCAACCAGCTCATGGTTTCTGTCTCAAGAAGCCGTTATCGCTAGGCGACGCTTTGGCGACCCCGTTAGCGGGGCGGAATCCTTTGGGGTTGCCGGTTCCGCCGGCAACTGAAAGCTGGGCACAAACGAGGCCCGTGTCAGGGGTTGATCCAGGATCAGCCCCTCTCCCCCCAGCACTTCTAGGGCACGGCCTTCCACCGAGATCCAAACCCGGGCGCCGGGGTTTTGGCTGGTGGCCGTGTAGAGCACCTGCGCAATCCGGCTCATCATCGCCGTGGATCCCCCCCCTTGCGTGAATTCGGGGGAGAAGTTGAGGAAAATATCGTTGCCTTCCACCCGCACATCCAACACCCGCGTCTGGGGGGGAATGGCCGTGGTGAGGTGGGGATCCCGGGGGCCGGCAATCAGCTCCTCCAGAGCCAGGCGGATGGCTTCCTGAGCGTCGAAGGCGCGAACCGTGCGCTCTTGCTGCACATAGTAAATGGAGTTGTCGGCACTGGTCAGCCAATACAAGGAAAGCGTCTGCCGCGGCCCAATGGTGTACCACCAGGCTGCCCCCATCGCCCCCAGCCCCAGCAAAAAGCCGAGGATCCCCAGTTGTAGGGCCCGGCCCCGACGCGGGCGGGAACGCCGTCCTCCCAACCTAACGGAGCTGAGCTGTGCAATACGGCCTCCGTAGTGGCTCATCGCTGGCAACCCCCTGTCTTACCTAGCTCTAGGGTAGCGAAGAAAAGCCCACTCTGCCGGGGATCCCCCATAGGCTGGACAGGCAAAAGTGCGGCAGCAACTGGGATCCCTTTATTTGTATGATGATAATGATTTACACCCGGCATTGCTGAGTCGATAACTGAGCACACAAGGAGCTGAGCCTCAATCATGGTTACTGCCACCGCTACTGCCACCAATGTTGGCTACATCACTCAGGTCATTGGGCCTGTGATCGACGCCGAGTTTCCCAGCGGCAAGCTGCCCGAAATCTACAATGCCCTCAAGGTGGAGGGCACAACCGAAAGCGGCCTGAAGGTTAACGTCACCTTTGAGGTGCAGCAGCTTTTGGGGGATAACCGCGTGCGTGCGGTGGCCATGTCCTCGACCGACGGCCTGGTGCGGGGCATGCCGGTGGTGGATACGGGCGCTCCGATTACTGTGCCGGTCGGGCAGCCCACCCTGGGGCGCATTTTCAATGTGCTGGGAGAGCCGGTTGACCAAGGAGAGCCCGTTCAAGCCCAAGAATTTGCCCCCATCCACCGCAGTGCGCCTCCACTTGTCGATTTGACGATTAAGCCAGAGCCCTTTGAAACCGGCATCAAGGTGATTGACCTGCTGGCCCCCTTCAAAAAGGGGGGCAAGGTGGGCCTGTTTGGCGGTGCCGGCGTCGGCAAGACAGTGCTCATCCAGGAGCTGATCCACAACATCGCTGAGGAGCACTCTGGCCTATCGGTGTTTGCGGGCGTGGGAGAGCGCACCCGCGAGGGCAATGACCTCTACAACGAGATGAAAGAATCCGGTGTGCTGGACAAAGTGGCGCTGGTCTATGGCCAGATGAACGAGCCACCGGGTGCCCGCATGCGGGTTGGCCTGACTGCCCTGACCATGGCAGAGTACTTCCGCGACGTTAACAAGCAGGATGTGCTGCTGTTCATCGACAACATCTTCCGCTTTGTGCAGGCCGGGTCGGAAGTGTCGGCGCTGTTGGGCCGCATGCCCTCGGCGGTGGGTTACCAGCCCACCTTGGCTACCGAAATGGGCAACCTGCAAGAGCGCATCACCTCTACCAAGCAGGGATCCATCACCTCGGTGCAGGCGGTGTATGTGCCTGCTGACGACTTGACGGATCCGGCCCCAGCAACCACCTTTGCCCACCTCGACTCGACGGTGGTATTGTCCCGCAGCTTGGCAGCCAAGGGTATCTATCCGGCGGTGGATCCCCTGGATTCCTCTTCCACCATCCTGCAGGCGGACATTGTGGGCGAAGAGCACTACAACACCGCCCGGGCAGTGAAGCAAACGCTGCAGCGCTACAAAGAGCTGCAAGATATCATCGCCATCCTGGGGCTGGACGAGCTGTCGGAAGAGGACAAGCTGGTGGTGGCCCGCGCCCGCCGCATCGAGCGTTTCCTGTCCCAGCCGTTCTTCGTGGCGGAGGTATTCACTGGCTCCCCCGGCAAGTATGTGAAATTGGCAGACACCATCAAGGGCTTCCAGCGCATTTTGTCGGGGGAATTGGACAATCTGCCGGAGCAAGCCTTCTACTTGGTGGGCACCATCGAAGAGGCCATCGAGAAAGCGGAGAAGCTCAAGTCCAAGTGATCCCTCACCCCCAGCCCCTTTCCCACAGGAGGAGAGGGGAGTTGCCGATAGCGCGGCGACTGGGCTCCCCAGGGTTGAAGGGGGGAACGCCCTGGTGGCATTGCTGACTGAAAGCGCTCCCCAGACCCGGCAGGGCTCCTTCTTTTCGGGGGAGCCTTGGTTTTATCTACAGGTGGGACGGCTGCTAGGGATCCCCGGCGACAGGCCCGAAGCGATAGCCCTTGCCGTAGACGGTGTGGATCAATTCTGCTGCTCCGGGCAACCTGAGGCGGCGCCGCAGCAGGCGCACCTGAGCTGCCAAGACATTGCTGCTGGGGGGATCCTCTCCGGCCCACACCTGCTCGTAGATCTGGTCGTGGGTGAGCAACTGGCCGGGGTGGGTCATGAAGTACTCCAGCAGGCGAAACTCTTTTTGGGAGAGGTGGATCATCCGCCCCTGCCGGTAGGCCACCTGGTTCTCCCGATCCAGCTCCAAATCCCCTATCTGTAGGCGAGGGATCCCTTCTCCAGTACCTGTGGTTCGCCGCAAGAGGGCCCGCACCCGCGCCAGCAGTTCCCGCAGCTCGAACGGCTTCACCAAGTAATCATCTGCCCCGGCATCCAGCCCTTCCACCCGGTCGTCTAGGGTATCTTTGGCGGTCAAAAACAGGATGGGAGTGGTGCCATCCACCTGCCGCACCCGCTGACAGAGGGAAAGCCCGGAGAGCTCCGGCAACATCCAATCCAAGACCAGCAGATCGTAGGGCAGAGCGGGGGACTTTTGCAGCAGCTCCCAGGCCCGCCCTCCTGTGTAGGCGACGTCCACCGTGTAGCCCTCTCGCCTCAATTGCTGGGCCAGAGAATCGGCCAACTCCACTTCATCGTCCACCAACAAAATCCGTGCCATAGGACTCCGTCCCGCTAACGCGAACGCCTCAGGACTCAGTCTCGCCGTCGTCTTGGAAACTGACGCACGCAGGAAAGGACTCCTTTCCGCCAGAGCGTTGCGCAGCAATCACAGAACTGGGGAGCGGCTCAAGCTGCAAGGATAGATTGTAAAGGCGGCGACGCGTCCAGATGGGGGATCCCTGCAGACGCTGGGCCAACCGGCGGCTGGCTGCAGACCGGGACAGGCCTTCGGCCAGCAATCGGGCCATTTCTTGACGAATTTCCGCTTCCGATTCACTGTCTCCCCGCCCATTCAAGGACTCCGTCCCGCCTCTGGCAGGGTTAGGGCTGGGAACGGCACCCACATATCCCTCAAGCAAGAGGGTGAACTCCCCCCGCGGCGGCTGGGCGGCGCAGTGCTCCAGAGCTGCTGCCAGGGATCCCCGCCAGAAGGACTCATACAGCTTGGTCAGCTCCCGCGCCAGCACGATCTGCCGCTCTGGGCCGCAGTGATCCAGCAGATCCTGCAGAGTTTGGCGCAGGCGATGGGGGGCTTCATAGAGAACGACGGTGCGCTCTTCTTGGGCCAACTGTTGCAGGCGGGCCTGTCGCTGACTGGGTTTAAGCGGCAAAAATCCCTCGAACACGAATCGTCCTGTAGGCAGGCCCGAAGCGGTCAAGGCGGCAACAGCAGCTACCGGCCCCGGCACAGGGATCACCGGGATCCCGGCCTGAATGCAGGCGCGCACCAACTCTTCTCCCGGATCGGAGATGGCAGGAGTGCCGGCATCGCTGATCAGGGCCACCGACTGGCCCGCCGACAGATACTTCAGGAGTTGCGGGATCCGTTGGGCAGCGTTGTGCTCGTGATAGCTGATGAGGCGGGCGGAGATTTGAAAATGTTTAAGAAGCTGGCCGGAGTGGCGAGTATCTTCTGCCGCCACCCAGTCCACTTCCCGCAAAACCCGCAGCGCCCGCAGGGTGATGTCTTCTCGGTTGCCGATGGGGGTAGCCACCAAATAAAGGCTGGCGGTGGGGTGTTCCATCCCGAGCTCCAAGGCTGAGCTGCCGATAACCAGACAATAGCCAATTAGAGCAATTAGAGATCGCCTCGGATCCCCAGATTAACCTCTCTTGGCCGGTGCCCCGATACCCAAGCATCTGCCTTTCGCGGTAGCGGGACGGAGTCCTTTCGCGGTAGCGGGACGGAGTCCTTTCGCGGTAGCGGGACGGAGTCCTTTCGCGGTAGCGGGACGGAGTCCTTTCGCGGTAGCGGGACGGAG
>NZ_JBSSCH010000034.1:0-13313 GCF_054059615.1 Thermostichus sp. OS-CIW-33 | reverse complement strand
ATCATGGCGTTCAACCTGAACGGGTTCAACTTCAACCAGTCGATTGTGGACAGCAACGGTCGAGTGGTTGGGACGTGGGCTGATGTGCTGAACCGGGCGAACCTGGGGATGGAAGTGATGCACGAGCGGAATGCGCACAATTTCCCGCTGGATTTGGCGGCGGTGGAGGTAGCGCCTGCGGTGCGTGGCTGATGGCCTGACCTGACGCTTCAACAGCATTGGTGAATCCCCCAGCTTGGTCTGGGGGATTTTTTTGTGGTTTCCCTAGCAACAAGAATGAAGTTTCGCCTACCCTCCAAGTGAAGAGGAACGGTTCGAGCCGCAGGGATCAGTGGGTGGCGCTCAGTTCCTTGGTTGGGCAGCATTGCAGAGCAGTAGGGCATCTGGATCCCAAAGGATCTGCCCATCAAGAGCCATTCTCCCCAACACCGGCATTCCTACTTGGGCTTCCAGGCGCGGGATCAAAGTTGCATCCAGCTTTTCCAAGGCTTGGGGATCCCCAGTTTCGGGCAGGGATCCAACCAGCACCCATCCCAAACCACGGGCCCTGGCTTGGCGTAACAGGGCGGCAAAAGCAGCACCTTGGCTCAGGGCGGCCTCCCGTTGCAACGTCAACAGCAAGCTCAACCCCCACGCATGGGCTAGATCGGCCCAGGTTTGGCCTGGCCCTATGGGATCGGCAACGCTGCCCGGCAAAACCAGTAGGGGATCTCTCTCTCCTGCCCACTCGGAGATTTGTTGCCAGAGGGCCTTTAGCTGAGCTTCCGAAGGGTTGGGATCCACTCTGAGCCGGCCCCAAGGGCGTTGAACCACCTGCTGCCAAGCGTCGGCCACTGCCGTAGCTCCTGGGATCCCCGGCCAGGTGTTGGCCACCATCACCTTCATGGCTCTGCCTCCCATAGGGCGAGAAACTCCGGCTGGATCTCGAAGCCAAATACCAAAGCCATATCCCGCAGCATGGAGACGGATCCCAGGTTCTGCTGCTTAAACCACCGCATCAACACAAAGATCTTCTGATAGACAAAGATCTCCAACGCTTCTGGGTTGTAAACAATGCCCTCCCGAGGGTTGAATTGGTGGGGCACCATCATAGCCGCGTAACGGGCCAGTTCTCCTTGGCGCCAATTGAGAAAGTAGGGCATCCAGGGGTAGACTGTATCCCAACGAATAAACCACAGGCGCACCTCCGGGATCTCGGACAGCTCCCGTGGATCCTCAGGGCTGCGCGGCCAATCGATGGCGCATTGCACCTGCTGGGCAGCACGCACGGGATCGGCCATCAAGGTTTTCACCAGCTCATGGCCGGGGGTGAGATCCAGAGTTTGAATGGCCTTGGCAGGAAGGTAGAGGGTAATCGGCACGGCAACACAGCTATCTGGCTTGCAAATGCAGCTTATCTCAGCTCTGCTCTGTCTTGCTCGCCACTGGGATCCCTAGACGGGTGAGATCCAGGGCAAAACCTGCCGTTACCAAAAACACTTGGTCGGCCAGGGGAGCCAGCCTTTGGGTCAGTTCCCCCATCCGATCCCGAAACCGCCGCCCCAGTGGGTAAGCGGGCACCACCCCCCAGCCCACTTCTTCAGACACCAGGAGGATCTCCCCTCTATGGCTTTGCAAGGTTGCCAAGAAGGATTGCACCAAGGGATCCCATTCTGAAGAGGGACAGTCTAGGCCCTGCGCCACCCATCCCCCCAGCGAATCCACCAGCGCACAACAGGGCTGGGGCAACTTTTGCAGTTCTGCCCCCAAGTCCCTCCCGGTTTCCCAAGTCTGCCAACTGGAAGGCCGCCGTTGCCGGTGCTGTTGAACGCGCTCTGCCCACTCTGGGTCAGTCTCAGGATCGGGTTTTGGCCCGGTAGCCAGGTAGACAACCGGCAAGCCTGAAGCGGCAGCCAAACCCTCTGCCAGCCGGCTTTTGCCGGAGCGCACAGGGCCGCAGATCAGCACAATCGACATTACGCTGGAAATCCACTGACGCTTGAGATTAACCTAACAACAGCGCACTTGAACTTCAGGCTCAAAAGCCCGACCATGACAGATCCCAAGCCGATATCTCCGCCTGAACAAAAGGCTGCTTCGGCCTCTTTTCGATCTCCTCAACCGCTCTGGCTCAGCCTAGCGCTGGGGATCACCACTGCTCCCGTTTTGTTGGGCTTGGTCTTGGCAGATCGGGCCGGGAAATGGCTGGGATCCCTGAGCTGGGAAGATCCGGGTTGGTGGCTGGGGGAGCGGCTGCCCAACTTAGACAGCGCCCCGCTACAGGCCCATGAGCAACAACGCAAAAACTCTGCCCCGGTCGAGAACCCCTAGCTTCTCTGTCACTTTCGTATCATAGGAAAGCGAACTAGCAGCAGGAGTTAACAGCCTTTGCGTAGACCGGCCAAACCGTTTCAGGAGTTCGCCTCCACATTCTCGGGGGTGCTGTTCTGGCTGAGCGCGTTTCTCTTCACAACGGTGTTGAGTGCTTGTCTGGGCTACCTATTTGGTCAGCGAGCTCTATCGGGGGTTTCTTCTCCCGTCACCGGCGCCGGTCGGGCTTCTCCTTCCCGCGAAGTTCGGGATCCCCGTACTGTGCCTTTGCTGAACGAGGCTGAGGTAATTGCAGCAGCCGAAGCCAGCCTTCGTCCGTCCCCAACTCCCACCCCCCTCTTTACCCCAGCACCCACGCCGGTTGCAACTCCCACTCCAACACCCACCCCCAGATTGTCTCCTGAATTGGCGGCGGCCCCGTCGCCAACTACTCGCCCCGCCACCCCATCTCCTCCACCTTCTCGTTCCCGTCAGCAGGACGGAGTTCCTGCCCCGCCAGCGCCCACACCACCTCCGCCCCCCCTACCAATTGCCGCCAGTGGACAGGTCTCTATGCAGGTGCTCTCGGTTCGTCGCGAGGGAAGCCAAGTGGTTCTGAATGTAGCTATGCAAAACAACTCGGCAGAGACGGTGCGCTTTCTCTATAGCTTCCTGAACATTACTGACGACAATGGACGGCCAATCAACGGGCTCACCCAGGGTTTGCCGGGGGAGCTGCCCCCCAATAGCCAAGTCTTCCAGGGAACCATCCGCATCCCAGCCTCGAGCCTAGCCGGATCCCGATCCCTGTCCCTGAGTTTGGCTGATTACCCCAGCCGCCGCCACCGAGTGGGAGCCAGTGGGATCCCAGTGCCGCCGTAACACCCCTCTTCCTTTAGCTTCAGACCACAGATCCGGTCACGTAGCGTTGCGGAGCAACAGGAGCAACAAAGTTTGTACGGGGAACATGAGGTGGAGTTGAGAAGAGGTGCCTAGCCCAACCTTTGAACAGCCTGAGGAAATCCGAGCGCTTTTTGACCGCATTGCTCCCCACTATGACTCCCTCAACCAAACCTTGAGCCTGGGCCTCCATCAGGTTTGGAAGCGTATGGCCGTGCGTTGGTCGGGCGCCAGCTCAGGAGGATATGTGCTGGATCTGTGCTGTGGAACCGGTGATCTGGCTCTGCAGTTGGCCCGCCGAGTAGGACGAAGGGGACATGTGGTGGGCCTAGATTTCTCTCCCGCCATGCTGGCGATTGCCCGGCGTCGCTCCCGGCTCTTCCCTGGCTACTCCCTGGAGTGGGTTTTGGGAGATGCCTTGGCCTTACCTTTTCCCGACAGTAGCTTCGATGCCATTACCATGGGCTACGGCTTGCGCAATGTAACCGATATTCCCCAAGCCTTGCGAGAGATTAGGCGAGTACTGAAGCCAGGACGTCGTGCCGCCATTTTGGATTTTCACCGCCCCACAGGGATCCCTCTTTGCGAACAATTTCAGCGCTGGTACTTGAACACTCAGGTGGTTGCCCAGGCCAAAACTTTGGGACTGGGATCCGAATATGCCTACATTGATCCCAGCCTAGATCGCTTTCCCTCTGGAGAAGAGCAACGACAAATGGCCCTGCAGGCAGGGTTTGCCAGCGCCAAGTTCTACCCCCTAGCGTGGGGCATGATGGGGGTACTGGTGATTGAGAAGTTTCGTATTGTTTCCATTAATTCCACTAATTCCACTTCCCCGAAGGGAAGCGACTCTCCCCGATTATAACCCTTGTCCAGAGCGGGATCCAGGGGCCTAGATCGACAGGGTCTCGTTTAAGGACTCCGTCCCGCTGGCGCGAAAGGACTCCGTCCCGCTGGCGCGAACGGCTGCAATTTCCCCTTATTTTTCTCTGCCGAGAGGCCTGAAACCCTTGCCCAGAGCGGGATCGACCGGGTCAACGGAAGAATCAGGGTTTGAGGCTTGTCGCCGACCCTGTCGCTAACCATGTTGGTGTAGAAATTAACATGGATCCCTGCGTGGAGGTTGCTGGGGAGCTGCTCCTGAGACGCTGAAGCAGAGGGCCAATGGGGCGAAAAAAGGACTCCGTCCCGCTGGCGCGAAAGGCCTCCGGCCCGCTGGCGCGAAAGGCCTCCGGCCCGCTGGCGCGATGAGAGGCTAGGGAGCAACGACATAACGATCCTGCGAGAGGCGCTCGTTGCCTCCCCACCTTGCTGGTTTGCTCTGGCTGCAGACAGATGTGAAGACTGGGCTTGGGACCCAATTTTTGGGTAAAACTCCCTAGGTAAAAATTACTACAAACCACCACAAGAGCTGGGATCCCCCTCTGGAAAGCTTGGGAAACCCTAAATTCCTGGGGACTTGCTGGGTGGGCTTTCTTCGGTTACCGCTTGCCTACGGCGATCGCCAATGCCGCAGTCACCGCAGCATTCCGGTCGCTTGAAGTCGTCCCAATGGATGCAAGCCCGGCAGCCTTTCAGCATTTCTGGCCAGCGCTCTCGAATCAACAGTTGCCGCAGCCTGACTTCCCGTGATTCCTGAAAGGGGTTTTGGAATTGAACCATAGCTTTTGGGTTTCCCAGCTCTCTTAATCTGGTATAAAAGCAGATTTGAGTTTGGGATCGAGAAACATCAGTATAGCTTAAGGTTTGTGGTGGCCCAATCTTTTTTGCCAGTTTAAGACATTCGAGACAGACCAATCTGCTTTTATTCATCACCTTGGGAAAAGATCTACCAAAAAATGTAAACAGGTCATATAAAACTTAACTCATTTTTTCTCCGCTTAAAACAAAGGTGGGATCCAATGCCAGCAGCATTTGAGTCCGACCGCGGTGTTCCAGGCGGTTCACCGCAGATTGAATCACCTCCACATGATGAGCCCGCACAGCGGCCAGGCCGGCAGAAAGGCCGTAGAGCCCATCCAAAGAGTTGGTCGTCGCCACGACCCGCCCGTTGGGGCTGAGATGGCTCCAGCAGGCTTCCAAGATCTCGCGTAGGGGGTGGCCTCCCTCAATGCAGATGCGATCCGGTGCCGGAGAAAGGTGTTGCAGACAATCGGGGGCAGTACCTTGAATCACCTGCACGTTGGTGAGGCCAAATTTCTCGCAATTGCTCTCGATTAGGCTGACTACCTCGGCATCTCGCTCGATGGCAATCACGCGAGCTTTGGGGCATAGAACAGCCGCTTCAATGGCAATTGTGCCGGTTCCGGCGCCGATATCCCACAGGCAGTGGTTCTCTCCCAGGCGCAACTGGCTTAGCACCAACACGCGCACCTCACGAGGGCTCATCGGGATCCCTGGGATGCGTTCAAAGGCAGAGTCTGGGATCCCTGGGGTGCGGTAGGGCCAAGAGAAGGCGGCTGACATGGGTAAAGTACCGTTGCAGAGGAAGTTTGTCTATACATATCCCTCAGCATAGAGCGAATGCTCAACAGGCCATCTCCAACCTGATAGGGGTGCCGCTTCTCCCGCCCAATCATTGCCCAGATGGGCACCACAAACGCCCTCTGAGCTCAACGGAGTGGTTGGAGCAATTCCCAACCGGCAAAGCTGCAGTCCAAAACCAAAATGATCCTGCCCCCTTGAGGAATCGAGTTGGACACTAGGGAAGTTCTGGAGACAAGCGGGATCCCTTTTACCCAAGAGCTCATTTTGCGCCGGATGTAGCTGGTGCTGCCGGAAAAAGTTGTAGTTGGGGCAATGTTCAGTACAAGAGGATCTTAAGAACGTTTCCTTGAACTGGAGCCTATCAAACCATCCATCCAAAGAATAAGCTTTGCTCGCAGATACAGCCAAGTCTCATCGTTTGCTCGCAACAGGAATAGGACGTATAGGCTCAATGCGAATAAGACACACAGGTTTCCTAAAAAAGTGTAGGTTTGGATGATTTGATCGGTGCTCCAGCCAAAGTCGTAGTTTAGGCGGTTCATATCCCCCCTGGCATCTCCTTGGCCGCCCAACAAAGTTCCCCAGGGAACCTCGGCCAATCCCAGTCTGATGCTGTGCCATTCCCAAAAGCTTCTCCACAGGCTGCTGCTCGCGATCCCCAGCACGACAAATCGCCAAAAATCCCATCGCCAGCGATCTGGCAAGGGAAAATAAAAGCTGGCCATCAGAAAGGTGCTGAGATAAAATTCTCCTCCAACGCCGCTAAAGACAAACAACATCTCCCAGGTGCGATTGGGCATCAGCCAGGTCATGTAAAACTGCAATAGAGCAAGAAAGATGGCCAGCACCTGCAGCCACCCAATCCGCTCCTTGCGGGCTGAGCAGAAGAGTAGAATCAGTAAAAAGAGGATTCCAAAATACACAAAGGGATCCCTCTGCGAGCTAACGCTTGTCCAGCCGATGGGCAGAGGCAAAGCCCGATACCCGCTCCACCAGGCGACGGTGGCATGGCCAAATTCGTGGATCCAAATGTGAAGAGGCAAATGCAACAACTGCAACAAGCCTATGTTGTTCACCATCAGGGCCACCGCAAACGCAGCCGGGTAAGCCCAAGCGTTGACTGCCCAGTTATCGAAGGAAAACCGATCCCAACGCTGCCGGGATCCCAGCTTTAGGCTCTGCCGCCAGAGCAAGCGTGAGCCGCGGAAAGCGCAAATCTCCACTTGATCCAGCCGTGGAATCCGCAGTTGCTTCAGGATCAGAAACAGTTGGGCGGCGGCAACTTGGGGGGAGAGCTGAGGCCGATAAGGGGATCCGATGAGGTGAATGTGCAGGGTCTCGTCGGCAAAGTCTACCTGAGCACACCAGCGACGCCGCAGCAGCTCCATCCGCACAACCTGCACAATCGACTGGGCGTGTCCAGCTCGGGCCAGGGTTAGGAGATCCGGTGGTTTGGGCATCCCAAGATACCTCGCCGGAGAACAAGCAGGAAGAAGAAGGGGCGAGCCTCTACCCATCATCCCCCAGCCCTGCAGGCAAGAGCGGAATTGCGCTCCTTCCCAGGCTGCTCCGAGGGCAGGTTGGTATAGTTGAGGGCAGCAGGTGTGGGGAGTGGATGGAAGGTCATGCCCGAATTCGGCAAGCCGAGGTCAAGGCGGATATGGGGGGCGATGCTGCTGTTGAGCTTGGCGGGAGCAGGACTGTTTCCCCCGGAATCTGTCCAGGCTCAGGCGATTACAGCCCCAGGTTTATCGCGCATTGAGCGTTGGTACTACGACCCCCAGCAGGGGCGGCTGGAAGTTAACACCCAGGGCGAGGTGCGGCCTTTTCTGTTCGTGCTGCAGAATCCGCCTCGGGTTGTGCTGGATTTTCCCAACACCCGCTTTGGACAGGAGCCCCAAACCCAGACTTTTGCGGGCCGTGTCACCTCTCTGCAGATTAGCCAGCTTACGGATACCATTACCCGCTTTGTGCTCTATCTGCAGCCGGATCAGCCTCTCAGCCTCAACCAACTGCAACTGCTCACTGCCGGCCCCTCCCGCTGGGCTGTTCAATTCACCCAGGCCGGATCTCTCTCTTCTTCTCCCCCTTCATCTGCCGGCTTATTGGGAGGTTCCAGGGATCCCTTCCCGCCGTCCCCGCCTTTGCCGACACTGCCTCCCCGACGCCCGGCACCCACCCCATCTCCTCGCTCCGGCCATCAAATTTTAGAGGTATCCCCGCAAGCAGAAGGCTTTTTTATCCGTACCCAAGGCAGCCCCTCCACTACGGTGCGGCGCATCCTCGATCCGGATCGGGTAGTGGTGGATTTTCTCAACACCACCCTCAGCCCTGCCCTCACCCAGCGAGCTTATGTCATCAACCGTCTGGGGGTTTCGCGGCTGCGCATCGGGCAGTTTGAGCCCACCGTTGCTCGGGTAGTGCTGGATGTGGATTCCTCCGGTGGCGACTGGGAAGCCCGCTACGACCCACAGCGAGGTGGGATCTGGATCCAGCCTGCCGGCGGTGCTGCCCAGGCCAGCCTTTTGCCCGAGGTCAGCTCTGTCAACAGCAGTGGGCCGCTGGCCACGTTGCAATCGGTTCAGCTCCAGGGCAACCGGTTGATCATCAGCGCCGATGGATTCATGTTCTACCGGGCCGGCTGGGATCCCGAGAGTGGTGGCTACCGCATCAATGTGGCGCCGGCGCGCCTGCCCCAGTCTATGCCGGATCCCGGCTTGCCGGTTGGAGGGCCGGTGGAGCGGATCCGCTTTGTCCAGGAAGATGCCCGCACGGTCAGCATTCTGGTGCAGCCCGCCGAGGAGTTCAATGTCTTCGAGCCCAACCCCGGCCAGGGATCCCGCCGCATTACCTTGGAGCTGCGACCTCTGAATGCTCCTCCACCAATACCTCAGCCGCAGACGCCCGGCCCTGCCTCCCCTTCCACCCCCCAATCTCTGAACCGGACGGTCATTGCCATCGACCCCGGCCACGGGGGACGGGATCCCGGTGCCATCGGGGTGGATGGGATCCAGGAGAAGGACATCGTGCTCTCCGTTGCCCACCAGGTGCAACGACTGCTGCAGGAGCGGGGGTACGGGGTGGTGATGACCCGCACCGATGACCGGGAAGTGCTGCTGCAACCGCGGGTGGATATGGCCGTTCAGGCCAATGCTGCCCTGCTGGTGAGCATTCATGCCAACGCCCTGGATCGCTCCGGCATTCACGGCATCGAGACCTACTACCTGCGACCCGATAGCGCCGAGCTGGCCGCCATCTTGCACCGCAGCTTGGTCAGGGCTACCGGCGCTGCTGACCGGGGGGTGAGACGGGCCCGCTTTTTTGTGGTGCGGGAAACACCTGTGGGTATGCCCTCCGTGCTGCTGGAGTTGGGATACGTAACCAACCCAACCGAAGGGCGAAAATTGGCTACTGCCGAATATCAGGCTATTTTGGCGCGGGCCATTGCCGATGGCATTGAGACTTTCTTGCGCAGTCGCTAGCCGTTGGCTGAGCTTGTTCATGTCTATCGGATCTCTCAATTGATCCTTAACTGATCGAATTGACGATCCAGTTGGCCCAGTTGATCTCAGAGGGAAGGCAGGGAATCTGTCGCCGAGATTCTCGAAAGCAGGGTAGGATACAGCAGCTTAGGCCAAGGTGTTGAGGAGAACGGAGCATGCAGTGGGAGTGGAAATCAGAGCCAGATCCCAGTTGGCCAATTGGGGTGTTTGACAGCGGCTTGGGCGGGCTGACGGTTTGGCGAGCCTTACGCCGCCGGCTCCCCCAGGAACGGCTCATCTACTTCGGCGACACAGCGCGGTTGCCCTATGGGGAACGCTCGCCAGAGGAGATCCTGGCCTTTGTGCGGCAAATTCTGACATGGATGCAGGCACAGCCGGTGAAGCTGGTGGTGATGGCCTGCAATACCAGCTCGGCCTTGGCCCTAGAACAGGTGCGGCAGGAGTTTGCCCTGCCCATTCTGGGGTTAATCCTGCCCGGCGCCCAGGCAGCACTGGCCCAGGGATCCCGCATTGGGGTGCTCGCCACGGTGGCCACGGTCAAGAGTCGCGCTTACTCAAGAGCCATTCAAGAGTACAGCGCTCTGGATCCCAAACGTTTTCCGTACCCCGTTTACTGTTGGGAGCAGGCCTGCCCTGAGTTCGTCCCTCTCATTGAAGCCGGATGGCTGGATAGCCCTGCTCTGCGACAGGCGGCTGAACGCTACCTGCAACCGCTGTTGCAACAGGGGATCGATACTCTTGTCTATGGCTGTACTCACTACCCCCTGCTGGATCCAATCCTGAAGCCTTTGCTGCCGTCCTCGGTCAAACGGGTAGATCCAGGGATGGCGCTGGTGGGATCCCTGGCCCGCGAATTGAGTTTGTGGGACTTGCGTCGCCCCTTGACCGCTGCTTGGGGAGAACCCCACCGTTTCTACGTGAGTGGGGATCCAGAGCGGTTTGCCCAGTTGGCCGCCCCTTGGTTGGGCTTTCGGCCCCAGGTGGAGCGGGTGGAATTGCCGGCTTTCCTCCGTCCCTGAACGCCTCTCTTCTTGGGGAAAAGATTGGGGGCCCCTCAACGGGTCATCACCTGCAAGGGGAAGCGCTCCGCCAGCTCCCCCTCCACTTTGGGAAGCCATTCCTCTTGGAACACCCACACCTGCCCCTGCTGCACGCGGCCATCGGGGTTTTGCGTCAGCTCCAGCCAATACACGAATTGGTTTCCCCGCAGCACCACCCCTTGGATGGCAAGGGCCAAGGTATAGCCCGGACTGCTTGCCAGAGCTTCTGGGGACGGGTAGCGAATCACCTCCACCGCCTGATCCAGATCGGCGGCGATCTCCGGCCCATAAACGTCGCGAATGGCTTGAAAGAGGTCTTCTGCCGTCAGTCCTTGGGGGCGAAAGAACGTCATCCGCTCCGAGCGAATCGTCTCCCGATCCAGCGGGTTGATGATCCGTCCCGGCGGAGCCACCGAAGCCAAGAACGTAAAACGGGATCCATCCGGCTCCACTCGGTTGATGTTCAGGGTTTCACCCGGACGGGGCCGCAGCACAGGATTGTCCCTCACCCAGGCCGCCACCTGATCTGGAGATTGCCCAGGGATCCCCCAAGCTGCCAACTGAAGGCCCGTCGCCCAACAGGCCATTGCCAAACCGGTTCCTTGCACCCAACTACCCCAGAGAGCCCTTGTTTGCTTTACACCCAAGACCGGCCAGCGATTGCAACGCACGTTCCCATTCCTCCGGGCAAACAACACAAAAACACCACAGTAGAATTAGAGAGACTAAGAGATAAATTGAGCGGGCATGGGCAGATCCATCCTCGATGCAAGCGCCCAACAGTCTTGCCCCTCCCCACTGTACCTGAAGATGTCGGCGCGCCTGTTGCGTCTGAGCGCGAGCATTGCGGCCAATGGTTGCAAAGATCCCTCGGCAAGATGCGCAGATCCCCGGCGGCTTATCCGCCAAAACGTAAAAAGTATCTTAAGATCAACGGTAAGCAAATCTCATACGCACTAGGTCAGCACCTCAGGAGGTAACCGATGGCTCTCGTTGCAATGCGGACGCTGCTGGATCATGCCGCCGAACATGGCTACGGCATTCCTGCCTTCAACGTCAACAACATGGAGCAGATCCAAGCAATCATGCAGGCAGCCCATGAAACCAACAGCCCCGTTATCCTGCAAGCCTCTCGAGGGGCACGCAAGTATGCGGGCGAGAACTTTCTGCGGCACCTGATCCTGGCGGCAGTGGAGACCTACCCCCACATCCCCGTCGCCATGCACCAAGACCACGGCAATAGCCCGGCTACCTGCTATTCCGCCATCCGCAACGGCTTCACCAGCGTCATGATGGATGGATCCCTCAAAGAAGATGCCAAAACCCCGGCCAGCTACGAGTACAACGTGGCCGTGACCTCCGAGGTGGTGAAAGTGGCCCACGCAATTGGGGTAAGCGTGGAAGGAGAACTGGGCTGCCTGGGATCCCTGGAAACGGGCCGTGGGGAAGCGGAAGATGGCCATGGCGCGGAAGAGGCGCTCAGCCATGACCAACTCCTCACCGACCCCGACCAAGCGGTGGACTTTGTGGAGCGAACTCAGGTGGATGCTCTGGCCGTAGCCATTGGTACCAGCCATGGCGCCTACAAGTTCTCCCGGAAGCCCACTGGTGACATCCTCGACATGGAGCGCATTGCTGAGATCCACCGCCGCCTGCCCAACACGCACCTGGTGATGCACGGTTCCTCCTCGGTGCCCAAGGAGCTGATCGACATCATCAACGAATACGGCGGCTCCATTCCCGAGACTTACGGTGTGCCGCTGGAAGAAATTCAGCGGGGCATCCAAAATGGAGTGCGCAAAGTAAACATCGACACCGACAACCGCCTGGCCATCACAGCTGCCGTGCGCCGCGCTCTGGCCGAGAATCCGAAAGAGTTTGACCCCCGCCACTTCCTCAAGCCTTCCATCAAGGAGATGCAAAAAGTCTGTGCTGAGCGCTACATTGCCTTCGGCTGTGCTGGCCATGGCACCAAAGTTCCGGTGGTTACCTTGGATGAGATGGCAGCCAAGTATGCTTCTGGAGCTTTGGCGGCTCAGGTGAAGAAGACCGTTGCGGTCTAGTCCCCACATCCTGCAAGAACTCTGGAATGCTTGCCGGGGCGCTTCCAGGGCTTTCCTTGGAGATCAGCTAGGTCACTGGACTCAGATTGGACAAATAAGGGGATCCAGCTGGGATCCCCTTTTGCTTTGGAGGAACTTGATGCGTTTTGGGGGTCAGGCAGCTTTTGCCGCAGAACGTTTTTCCGTCTCAATTTGATGGTTCAGCAACGCCAAGCTTAGGCAGTCCAACAGTTCCAGGTCAGCCTCAGAGTAGCGCCGCTGAAAGAGCAGCTCATTGATGCGGTTCTCTTGGTCCAAGCTGAGGAAGCTGCTGCGGAACACCTGCTCCGCGATTTCTTGGATGCTGGAGGGCAGAGTAACAGAGTCAAGACTTGTATTCATGGCTGGTTCTGTTTGAGAGATGGTTTTTGAAGGGAGAAGACTATCTTTGCCAAGAGGTGAGGTAGCGCTGCTCGATGTCCTGCAGGGAAAGATGGGAAGCCCTGGGCCGCGGCTCATTCACGGAGGAGACATCGTTCTGCCACTTGAGGGATACTCCCAGCAGTGCTCCCAAAGAGAAGCTCTCGCTCAATAGGGCTGCTATGCGGTAAGTACGGTAGTCCAGGGTTAGATCTTCACTGACTTGCATCTGTGTTTCCTCCGTATTTCTAACGTTCATGCCCCTATCGTAGCCTCGAGATCAGTGGAAGTACAGAGAAACATCGAGGATTTGCGTAGGCAATTTGTACGTTTCTTCTACGCGATTTGGCGGATATCGGTGGGATCCCAGGGGTCTTTGGGGCGGGTTCAGGGTTGAGTCAGGGATCCCAGCCCAGCAGAGCACAGATGTCCGCAGCCAGGGTGGCGGCGTTGAAGGGTTTGCCGATGAGGCCATTGGCTCCAAGCTGAGCCAGAGAGGAGGGTGAAACTGGGAAATTGACATCCTCCCCGGCCTGAAGGCTGGAGATTCCTACCACGCTGCGCATGGATGGCTCCTTGCGCAGTCGTCTCGGCGGGTTCCTGCTTCCGACCGCCCGTGCAGTTCGATCCAC
>NZ_JBSSCH010000033.1:0-14462 GCF_054059615.1 Thermostichus sp. OS-CIW-33 | reverse complement strand
CTTGGCTCATAAGTTCATTGTACTTCATCAAAGCGCATTCCTCCCGACACCGACCCTACGGGTACAGTGCGGGGCTCCTGCGATTTCTAGCTGAAGGGACAGGATCGCGCATCCAGGGTTCTCGAATAGCGATGGGACTTGTCGGGATCCCATCTAGAATAGGCGACAACCGGGCGAGAGAGGAGGTGAGCTGGCGGGTGACCTTCGCCCAGTGGCTGGGGCTAGGGGCGCTGTTGGGCCTGCTAGTTCTGCTTTGGCAGATCCGGCAGATCCTGCTGTTGGTGTTCGCGGCCATTGTGTTGGCAGTAGCATTGGATACCTTGGCCCAGATCCCACAGCGCTACGGCTTTCGGCGTGGCCCCTCAATTGTCATCACCAGTTTGACGGTTTTGGTGGCCGCGATCTTGGTGGGGCTAATCGTGGTGCCCCCCCTGGCGGAGCAGTTGCGGCGGCTGTTTACCGATGGGGTGCCCGCCGGGATCGTGCAAGCGCAGCGGCTGTTCGAGAGCTTGATCCTCTCTTTGCCGACGGATATTGAGCTGCCGACGCTGCGGGAATTGGCCAATAGCTTGGTGCCCCAGGCCACCGAGTTGGTGCGACAGGTGCGCGACTTTTTCTCCGAGTCCTTCACTGCCTTTTTTGGCACCCTGCTCAACCTATTGTTTGTAATCATCCTCACCATCTTGTTGTTGGCGGATCCCCAAGCCTACAGTCGCGCTTTTGTCTCGGTTTTCCCGGCCTTTTACCGTCCCCGCATTCGCTACATCCTCAAGCGCTGTGAGCTGGCGCTGCGAGGGTGGCTGATGGGGATCCTGTTTACCAGCACCTTGGTGATGCTGCTGAGTGGGATCGGGCTGTGGATTTTGGGGGTGCCCCTGATCTTGGCCAATGCGGTGCTGGCGGGATTGTTCAACTTCATCCCCAACATCGGCCCAACCCTGAGCGTGGTGGCCCCCATGCTGGTAGCCCTCACGGATGCCCCTTGGAAGTCCTTGGCAGTGCTGGGGCTGTATATCCTGATCCAGCAGTTGGAAAGCAGCGTCTTCACCCCCATCGTTATGTCCCGACAGGTGTCGCTCCTGCCCGCCCTAACCCTAGTAGCTCAAGTTACTTCAGCCTTTTTCTTTGGGGTGCTGGGCCTGTTCCTGGCCGTGCCTTTGGCGGCAATCCTGCAGGTGTGGATTCAGGAGGTGCTAATTCGGGATGTCCTGGATCCCTGGCAGGGATCCCGATTGCGGCCCTTGCTCAGGTTGGAAAGTGGAGAGAATGGGATCCAGAGCTCCACCCAGGATCCCATCCCGCCGCCGCAATCGGTGCGAGATGGTTAAGGGAGCAATGCTCCTGGCTTGGCTCAACCCCATCAGCTTAGCCACACGACCGGCCCTTCCATTGGGCAGGAATCGACGTTCTCCCGACGGCTAGAGCCGGGGGATTCTTTCCCGTCGCTCCACGCTCCTCGCGCTTGACCGGTGTGAGAACGCGACAACTGGCAACTGCGCACCCAGGCAGAGGGGCATTGGGAGAACAGTGAGACCTACGGCCCGCTGCGCGAAGGGCATTCTATCAACTTTCTATCAACTCAAGGACTCCGTCCCGCTATTGCTCACCTGGCAAGGCCGGACTGTGGAGTCCCGGCGGGAAAAGCCGCAACCCCTGCTGGCGCACTCGCCGCTCCTGGAAAGGGATAGGGGTCACGCGCGGCAAAGGCGTAGCCACAGGCTGGGGAGTTGAAGTGGGGACAGGTTGTGGAGAGGGCTCAGGCGTAAGCTCAGGTTCGGGAGTGGCTACTACGGGCGGTGGCGTTGGAACAGCCGGGATCCCCTCTGGTGTCGGACGGGGGCGGCCCAGTTGAAAGCGCGGCTGGCGACGAGGTGCAAGCGTGGGCGTCGCCTCTGGCGTTGGAGTCGGAGTGGGTGTGGGTGTGGGCGTCGGGCTGGGTGTTGGCGTCGGAGTAGGAGTGGGCGTGGGTGTCGGAGTTGGCGTTGGCGTCGGAGTAGGAGTGGGCGTGGGTGTCGGAGTTGGTGTTGGCGTCGGAGTAGGAGTGGGCGTGGGTGTCGGAGTTGGTGTTGGCGTCGGAGTAGGAGTGGGCGTGGGTGTCGGAGTTGGCGTTGGCGTCAGCGTTGGGGTGGGCGTGGGTTCCGGAGTTGGCGTTGGCGTCAGCGTTGGGGTGGGCGTGGGTTCCGGAGTCGGCGTGGGTGTGGGCTGCGGCTGCACAATGGCGAGGGCCTCTTCGGCTTTTAGCTCCCCCCGAACCAGCTTGGAGAGGGTGTCTTGGCCGCCAGGGGTGTAGGTGATCTCGCGGGCGGCGCTGTTGAACACATTGCGGATGGGATCCCCTTTGCTGTCCACCAGTTCCAGCACCATCACATTGCGACCGGGCCTGAAGCCCTTCAGATAAAAAGACTCCCAGCGATCCAGCAGGCCGGATTGGCCGTTGAGGGTGTAGCGGATCCGCCAATCCCGTGGCAAGTCACTCAACAGGCTCTCCCGCACCGGGGCATTGGCCAGCCAGAAATCCACCAAGATTGGCTCGGCCCCGTAGCTGCCTGTGGGGCGGTTGTAGGTGAGCAGGGGCAGTTGCGGCTGTGGTACGTACTCAGGGGTGGGAGCTAACACGTGAAAGCTGACCTGGGCATAGGCTTCAGAGTTTTTGAAGCTCTCGTGCCAGGGTTTGCCGGCAAACACCCGCAGAGTATGGGATCCCGGCTCCAAATCCTTGAAAACGAGGGGAGCATCGGCATCGTAATGGGCGATGTAGGGCCGGTTGTCCAGCACCACGTGCAGATGAGGGCCAAGACCCAATTGCGGATCTTTGAAAAGTGGGTACCCTTGCACCGCGAAGCGAACGGTTACCTGCCGCTCTGGCAACACCTCACCTGGCTTGGGGCTGAGGATCTGAACTTGCGGGCGACAATACTGCAAATGGGCATCCAGCTTGGCAATCTCCGGGGGAACCGGCACGCGCTCTAGCTGGGGAAGCTGTTCCTGCGGGGGTTTAGGCGGGGATCCCCCACAAGAGGCCAAAACGAGGGCGGCCAACAGACAGATCCACCATCTCAACAACCCCCACCTTCTCAACCTGGCATTTCCCGCGTGTTCTTGCATGAGCCTTACATCCCAATGCTCTTTGTATCCTGCCGAGCCGCAGACAAGCCATCCCCACATTACCAGCATGTGTCCTTTGGGGAAGATCCCTTCCCCCGCCCTAGAATGGGATCAACTGGCCTGGCTCCAGCCGGGTCGGAGACACTTTTGAGGTCGTGTATGGCTCTGTTGGCGATAACAGCTCTTGCGGGCATGGATCTGGCCCAGTGGCAAGCTCTGCTCAACAACGTGGCGTTTGCCATTTCTCTGGGGGCCATGCTGTTCTACTGGGGTGGGGCAGCTTTTCCCCAGGTGCAGCTTTTGGCCGAATTGGGCCTAGCGGGGATGATCGGGGCAAACTTGACGATGGCCGCCCTGTTGACGGCCCGCTGGATCGATGCAGGCTACTTCCCCTTGAGTAATCTGTACGAGTCTTTGTTTTTCCTGGCCTGGGGGATCACCGCTTTGCACCTGCTGGCCCTCCACTGGAGCCGCAGCCGCTGGGTGGGGGTCATGACTGCCCCAGTTGTAACCGGGATCGTAGCCTTTGCTGCCTTGGTGCTGCCGGAAGATATGCAGGTAGCCCAGCCCCTCGTGCCGGCTTTGCAATCCAACTGGCTGATGATGCACGTGACTGTGATGTTGCTGGCCTACGCAGCGCTGCTGGTGGGATCCCTTCTCTCCATCAGCTTTCTCATCGTCACTCGCGGTCAGGAAGTGCATCTCAAGGGCAACTCCCTCGGCCTGCAATTTCGCCCTCCCCAACCCCAAACCCATCCCGAATGGGCGGAGGCCACCCTGCCCTCCCCTGCTTCGGAACTGGCCTATGCCGGCCTCCGCTCCCCCCGCCCTGCCCCCTCGTCGGCTGAGCTCCCTCCCCAACCGGCCCCAGAAGGGATCCCCTGGCAACGGCTGAGCCTGGCAGAAATCTTGGACAACACCAGCTACCGGCTGATCGGGCTGGGGTTCCCCCTGCTCACCATCGGCATTATTGCCGGCGCCGTTTGGGCTAACGAAGCCTGGGGTACCTACTGGAGCTGGGATCCGAAAGAAACCTGGGCCTTGATTACCTGGTTGGTCTTTGCCGCCTATTTGCACGCCCGCATCACCAAAGGCTGGCAAGGCAGACGCCCCGCCCTCTTGGCCAGCTTAGGCTTTGGGGTGGTTTGGGTATGTTATCTGGGGGTGAACTTTCTGGGCAAAGGCTTACACAGTTATGGCTGGTTTTTCTGAGGGAATTTTTCTCAAAAACCGGCCCGAGTTTATGGGTATTCTGGTGCTGGCAAGCCGTAGTGGATCCCTTCGAGGAGAAAAACGATGCGACTGTTCAACTACCTGATCTTGTTTTCAGCCCTCCTGGCCATTGCCCTCTTTGCCATGCAAAACGCCACCCCGGTCACGGTTACTTTTGCCCCCGGCGTCAGCGTTGAAAGCCCTCTGGTGATGGAACTTCTGGCATCTGCCGGGATTGGGGCCGCCCTCGCCTGGCTGTATAGCCTCTGGATGCGCGTACAGTTCAGCATCGAAGCCCGGGAAAAAAATCGGCAACTGCAGGAGAAGGAGGTCACCATCACCGAACTCAAGGAAATGGTGGTGGAGCTGGAAGCCAAAGTGAAGCAACTGCCCCCCAGCAAGCGTGCCGAACCCCAAGAGGACATCCAGGATGTGAAAGAAGTGGCCACCGAGGGATCCCCTGCCTAAAATCCCCAGGTTGACCCACAGGCCGTTGAGGTAGAATTGAACTTCTACTTGCCCCTCTCCCTAGCTCATACTTCCTATGCAGGTTATCCAAGAAAAACGCCCTGGCAGCCGGGTCGGTCTCAAAATCGTGGTAGAAGCCGACCGGGTGAAGCGCTCCTACGAAAAAACCTTGCGTCAACTGGAGCAGAATATCCAAATTCCGGGATTCCGCAAGGGCAAGGCCCCCCGCAATCTTGTTGTGCGTCAGGTGGGCCGCGAGCGCATCCTGGCCAGTGCTGTGGATGACCTGATCAGCGAGGCCATTCAACAGGCTTTCAAGGAAGCTCAGCTCACCCCCATCAGTCGGTTCGAGCTGGATGACGAGGTGGGGCAGCTCTTGGCTCAGTTCAACCCCGAGGCAGACTTCAGCTTCTCGGGATACGTTGAGGTGTACCCTGAAGCTCGCGTTGGCCAATACAAAGGGCTGACCGTTACGGCAACCCGTGTTGACGTCAAGCCTGAGCAAATTGACCAGCTCATCGACCGGTGGCGGGATCAGCGGGCCACCCTCTTGCCGGTAGAAGATCGGCCTGCTCAGTTGGGGGATGTGGTGGTGATCGATTTTGCAGCCCGCGATGCAGAAGGCAATCCCCTCGACGAGATGACCACCCAGGACTTCCAGCTGGAACTCAAGGAAGACAACTTCATCCCCGGTTTTGTGGCGGGCATCGTGGGCATGCAGCTCGACGAAACCAAGGAGATTGCAGCCACCTTTCCCGATGACTACTTCAGAGAAGAGGTGGCCGGGAAAACGGTTACCTTCATCGTCTCCCTGAAGGAGATCAAGGCCAAAGAGCTGCCCGAATTGGACGATGCCTTTGTGCAAGAGATCAGCAGCTTCCAAACGGTGGCCGAACTGCGGGAGCACTTGCAAAAGCGCCTTGAACAGGATGCCCTGAGACAATCTGAGGAGAACCTGGAAACCGCCCTCCTCAACGCCATCTTGGAGACTACTGAGGTGGATTTGCCGGAAACCCTCATCGAACAAGAAACGACACAACTGCTGGCCCAGAGTCTCCAGGCCCTGCGGCAGGAAGGCATCAAGCCGGGGGAGCTCCGTAAGTTCTTGTCCGAGTTGCCTCCCGAAACCCTTAACCAGTTGAAAGAGCGCCACCGACCCGAAGCCATCGACCGGCTGCGGCGCACCTTGGCCCTGAGCGCCATCGTTCGGCAAGAGCAAATTGCCGTAGGCTCTACGGAGTTGGACGTGGAAGTGGAAGAGGTGATGGCGGCCTATGCCCAGCAAGGCCAAAAGCTGGATCGGGAACGAGTACGCCAAGCCGTCTATGAAGGCTTGCTGACCGACAAGGTGATGGCTTGGCTGAAGTCTCAGACCACGGTCAACTGGGTTGATAGCGAGGGGAATCCAACCCAGGCACCTACTTCTTTGGCAGGCTCAGAGGAGAGGGTTGAAGTGCCAGAGGCCGAGTTTGAGGCCGATGAGCCAGAAGCAGAGGTATCCGGGATCCCTGAGGCAATTGAATCCTCCTCAGAGACGGCTACGGGGGCGGAAACGGATGGAGAAGCTGCAGCTGCGGAAGCCGAGCCAGCTACAGAAAAGGCTGTAGAAGCATCCCCTGCTGAAACCGTCTCAGCCTCTGCGGCAGAGGCAACGCTCCCAGTTGAGGAGAAAGCGGCAGAGACCGCTACAGAGATCCCGGCAGCAGAAAAGCCCAAGCCGAGCAAAAAGGACAAAAAAGGCAAGTGAATGCGCTGGGGATTTTCTGGCTGAGGGCATTTCCTTCAAAAGCAAGGGGGCGCAGCCCCTAGTGTTCCAAGTCGCAAAAAATAGATATCTACCACTGCTGGCAGTGGCAAAGGGGAGCGTTTAGGGTTTATCCTATTCGCAACATCTGCAAGAGGGCAGGCTGCCATGAAGGGATTTGCGCGCGTACTTGGGGCTTGGGGGATCCTCACCCTGATCGCCGGGATCTCGCCCGGCAGCGCTGTGGGCCAATCGGCCTTGCCTCCTGTGCCCATCATGCCCTCGGATCCCCAAGGTTCGTTTCCCGATCCAGGGATCCCGGCAGCCCCTTCCCCTCCCCGTGAGCCGGTCGGGCTGGATCTCCGCCATCTGGTGGGATTGTTCATCAACGAGTCCTTGGGTGCAGGCAACCAAGCTGCTGCAGTCAGTTACAACGACCTCTACACCCGCCTGTTGGCCCGAAGCTACGGGGATCCCCGCCCCCCCATTGAGGTGGAGTACGAGTTCATTCAAGAGATCCTGCGGGAGTATGGGGATCCCGCCGATCGCTTCTGGGATCCGCAAGCTTTCAAGGACTTGCTCAACCGTCCCCGTCCTCCCGTACAAGCCCGCGGGATTGGCCCGCGCCAGGTTTATTTGGCAGTGCCGGATCTCACCCCAGCCACGGCTCAGCAGATCCGCCAAACCCTCTACACCCAAGACTACAGCCAGGGCATTGTCCTCGACCTGCGCGGAGCTGTGGGCTACGACCCCCAAGTGGTGGCCGATGTGGCGCGCCTATTTCTGCCCCGCTCCGTCCAGCCGCTGCTGATTACCGAAGACCGATTTGGGCAGCCCACCCTCTGGAACAGCGAAAATCTGCCCATTGCCGCCGGGATCCCGTTGGCCGTTCTGGTGGATGGCAACACCCGCCAGGGGGCCACCCTCCTGGCTGCCCAGTTGGGAGCCAGCGGCAGCACCCTCATTTTGGGGCAGCCCACCCAGGGCAGCGAACGACAAACCCGCTTCTTTGCTCTCCCCTCCGGCGCGGCGGTGGAACTGGCCGTGGCCACCTGGAAAACAGGGGATGGTCGCTCTTTGGAGCGGGGTCTGGTGCCCTTGCAGACCGTGGAAGGAGATGACAATGCTTGGCTGAATGCCGGCCTGCAAGCGCTGGCCTTGCCCCCCCGGCGACCTGCCCTGCCCCCACGGCCTACAGTGCTGGTGCAAGAGGGTCGAGTCGGTCGCTTTGAGCTGGGCATGGATACCCGCAACGTGGATACCCACCTGCTGGGCAATGTCGATCAGATCCCAGCGGCCTCTGGAGCCAATGTGTTTCAGCCCAACAGCGACTTGAAGATCTTTTACCTACAAGACTACATCCTCTTCACCTACCGTCATCCGGGCATTGTGGATAGCTTTTTCGCCAACCGCATCTACACCACCCACCCGGAAGCCATGACCGGCGAAGGGATCCGCATCGGCTCCACCTATTCGGAAGTGATCGCCGTTTACGGCGGGCCCGGCGAGAACGGCTACAACGAGGTGGTACCCTATCCCAAGGGAAGCCGAGAATATCTGCGCGACGACCGCTACTACGTCAACTACGATGCCCTGGGCCTGGCCTTTGCCTTTGAGGTGGGATCCAACCAGGTCACGGCCATTGGCCTGTTCAAGCCGGGGAGCTGAAGGCGAGGGCAACTGGGGAATCTCTGTTGGCTTGCCAGAGGGTTCGGGGATCCCGCCCATCTCCACGTTGTCCCCTGCCGGAGAAAAGTTAATCGATTGTTAATCTTTTTGTCCTGATCTCTCAACATCGCCCGGAGCGATGCGGTAGATTAGTGCAGCAACCCCCGCAAAGGGGATTTTTTGTGCCATCTACGGACTGTAGGAGAAGCTCTTGGCAAACGTCGTGGTTGTCGGTGCCCAGTGGGGCGATGAAGGAAAAGGGAAGATCACCGACCTCCTCAGTGAAAAGGCCCATGTGGTCGTCCGCTATCAAGGTGGGGTGAATGCAGGGCATACCCTGGTGGTGGGGGGCCAAACCTTCAAGCTACACTTGATCCCCTCTGGCATTCTCTACCCCGACAAACGCTGCATCATCGCCAGCGGCACGGTGATCGATCCCGAGGTTCTGCTGGCCGAGATCGACCAACTGCATCAATTGGGCATTTCCACCGACAACCTGTTCATTGCCGAAACGGCCCACGTCACCCTGCCCTACCACCGGGTCATTGACATCGCAGAAGAGGAGCGGCGTGGCATTTACCGGCTGGGCACCACCGGCCGGGGCATTGGCCCCACCTATGCCGACAAGGCCGAGCGCATGGGCATTCGCGTCGTGGACTTGATGTACCCTGACCAGCTGCGGGAGCGCCTCAGTTGGGCCATTCCCTACAAAAATGTCTTGCTGGAAAAGATCTATAACTTGCCGCCCTTGGATCCCGAGCCAATTATCGAGCAATACCTGGCCTATGCCGAGCGGCTGCGCCCCTATGTTACCGACGCTGCTCTGCTTCTCACCCAAGCCATCGAAGATCGGGAGAACATCCTGTTTGAAGGGGCTCAAGGCACCCTGTTGGATCTCGACTACGGCACCTACCCCTACGTCACCTCCTCCCATCCCATTGCCGGTGGCGCTTGTATTGGCGCTGGGATCGGCCCCACCAGCATTGACCGGGTGATCGGGGTGGCCAAAGCCTACACCACCCGCGTTGGCGAAGGCCCTTTCCCCACCGAGCTCAAAGATGAGATCGGGGCGTACCTGGGGGCAACCGGTGCTGAATTTGGCACCACCACAGGGCGACAACGGCGCTGCGGCTGGTTTGACGGGGTAATTGGGCGCTACGCGGTGCGAATCAATGGCCTAGACTGCCTGGCCATCACCAAACTGGATGTGCTGGATGGCTTGGATGAGATCAAGGTGTGCGTGGCCTACGAGTACCAGGGGCGGGAAATTCGTCACTTTCCCAGCGATGCCCGGGTTTTCGCCCAGTGCAAACCCATCTACGAAACCCTGCCGGGCTGGAAATGTTCCACCAAAGATTGCCGCTCCATCCAAGACTTGCCCCCCGAAGCCCATGATTACCTGAAGTTTTTGGCACAGTTGATGCAGGTGCCGATTGCCATTGTTTCTCTGGGGGCCAGCCGCGACCAGACGATTATCGTCGAGGATCCCATCCACGGCCCCAAGCGGGCCCTTCTCTACCCCAATGGTGGCAAGCGCGCCCACGCCCTCATGCCCGACTGAGTGGGCTCAAGAACAATTGGGAACAAGGGCAATCATAGGGCAATCATTAACAATGTAGTGATCAAATGCTCAGTAATGATCAATGTGAGTTAAGTTATGGTCATTTCAGGTTAGGGTGAAACGCCTAAGCTACGGAGAAAAGCCTTCCGGCCCTGTGCGTTCAACGTCTTAGGTGTGGATGCAGTGTCCTAGTTTATAGTCATTTAAGAGGGAATAAAACTGTTCCGTTGTCTTGCTTCCCAGCTCCTCACTGCCGAGCGAATAGGAAGCGTCTTAATCTAACTTGAAATGACTCTAATGGTTTGAGAAAAACAATATTGCCGCAGTTGGGCCAGTTCTACCTCACTGAGATCTTGCCACTGGCCAGGAGCAAGCCCCGCCAGAGAGAGGGGCCCCAGTCCAACCCGAACCAACCGCAAAGTTGGGATCCCAACAGCGGCAGTCATGCGGCGCACCTGGCGATTGCGACCCTCCCGCAGCGTCAGTTCCAGCCAGGTGGTGGGGATGGAGCGGCGAAAGCGGATGGGGGGATCCCGTGGCGGCAGGGTGGGTTCCTCAGCCAAGACTTTGACCTGGGCCGGGCGCGTTTTTCGCCCTTGGATGATCAGCCCCTGTTGCAGCTGTTGCAGGGCTTGGGGGGTGGGGATCCCTTCCACCTGAACCCAGTAGATGCGCTCATGGCCGAACTTGGGATCGATCAAGCGGGCATTGAGGCGACCATCATCGGTCAGCAGGAGCAGCCCTTCGCTGTCGCGATCCAGTCGCCCCACCGGATAAACCCTGGGCACCGGGATAAAAGACTGGAGGGTGGGCCGTCCCTCTCGGTCGGTGAATTGGGTGAGCACGCCATAGGGCTTGTAGAACTTGAGATAGCGCATGACACACAAAACAACAAAACTGTGAACCCAACCTTTCCAATCTTTAAGATTTGGCAGAAAGATTTGGCAGAGCGGCTTCAACGGTAAGATCAAGCCTTAAGGAGCAATATCCCTCCATCGCCAGCAGCGTTTGACGGGGCTCACCCCATGACCATAGACAACAACTTACTCTGGGTTTTGGTTGGAACAGCAGGGCTCTCTCTCCTCAGCCTGGTGTACGTGCTGGTGGATGAGGGCAACAAACGTCGCCGCTACGAACAGCAAAAGGAAAAAGAAGCTGCTCAGCCACCTGCGGTTGTTCCTGCAGAAGAAGCCGGGATCCCAGCTGCACCTCCTCCTTCTGCTCCTGAACCTGTTGCTGCTCAGCCCGCTTCAGCGCCACACACTGCTGACGGGTTCCCAGAAGCGTCGCGTAGCGATGACGAGGAGCCAGAAACCTCCCCGGAAGCGGTTCGCGCCAGCAGGACAGAGTCCTTGCCCAGTCCTGAGGACTCTGCTCTCCCCAAGGAGCCGGATACAGGGCCTGACCCCGCAGAGGAAATGCCGAAAGATACCCCATAACAGTTTTTTTCGGTTCTGGGGAAGTTCTGGGGATAGATGGGATCCCCATCCCGCAAGAGGGGAGCTTCATGCCCTCATCAGGGTTTGCTCTCCGTAGCGCAGCATCATCTCCAAAGCCGCGAGACGGTTGCCCCAAACTTGAACTCGATAGGGGTTGCGCAGAGATTCCAGCCGCATCCAAGTGGCAAGATTGGTTTTCAAGTTGCCCAGTTGCTGACGGGCTTGTTCCAGGGCTTCCGGGGTGGGATCCGCTGCCAAGGCCGCCAGGGATCCCTGCACCCGCTCTATTTGCTCCATCCATTGGCTGTGCTCCCACAACCCCAACCGTTTCTGCTCGAGCAAAAACATCCACTCCTGCCGCAGCGCCTGGAAGCGATCCCGAACAGCCCCAAAGGGATCCCGATAGGGAATGCGAGTCGAGGCAATGGCGGAGGACCTGAGGATGGCTTCCAGCTCTGGGGTAAGCTGCCGCACCGAGAATAAAGCAAACCCCCCGGTGGGCAAATCCCGCACCACCTGCAGTTGATCCAAGAACTCGACGGGCGGCAAGTTCAACAAATTAAGGCTGGGGACGAAGAGGGTGGAGAAGCGGCTGACAATTTCCAAATTGGGCTGCACCAGTTGCGCCAAACGCCGTGTATTGCCCGCATAGGTGAGGGGGATCAACAGATCCAGCTCCCCTGCCTGGATCCACTCTTCCCAGTTCTGCTGCAGCCTTTGCAGGCGCTCCTGCTTGGGCAGAGCATAGACAGCTGCCGAGAGGATCACGCGCGGGTTGAGGGAGCGGGCGGTGCGGGCAATGGCCTCCACCACCTCGTTCACCTGCTGGGTGCGGTAGCGGGTCCACAACTGCCAGAGGGAGCGATCCCTCAAGGGATCCAACTCCAGCGGATCGACGCCGGACAACTGCTGAAACCCCTGACGAGCGGCCCGACCGAAGCCAAACACCTGGCGGCTGGCAGCGTTTTGGAAGGGATAGCGGATGTAGTCCAGGTGGATTCCGTCTACCTGGTAGTCTTGCACTAGCTCGCGGGTAAGAGCCAGGAGATAGCTGCGCACCTGCGGATTGGCTGGGTCTAGCCAGGTTTCCGGCTGCCCGCGCGGGAACAGACGGCCACGATTGTCCAGATTGGCCCAATCGGGGTGAGCCGTCAGCACCGGGCCGATGTAGTCTTGGGGCAAGTTGATCTCCGGCAGCAGATTGTGGCGGGTGTTGCCCACCGCAAGAGTCCAAATCCAAGCGTGCAATTCGAGGCCCCGCTCATGAGCCAAGTGCACCGCCGCCCGCAAGGGATCCCAGCCACGGGTGAGGGGGTTCTGTTGGGGGGCGACGCGGCTGGGATGAATGGCAAAGCCAGCATTCATCGTCTCGAAAAAGACGGTGTTGAGGCCAGCCTGAGCCAGGCGATCGAAAATCTGAGCCAGCCCTGCCTCAGAGCCTGCCTCGACAATGGTGCTCCGATCCAGCCAAATGGCCCGTACCTCAGACAAAGCCGTCAACCGATCCACCGGGTAGTGGGCCCACAGATCCGCCCGTGCCTGTTCAAAAGCCTGCCGCGCCTGCTCGTATTGCCCTGCCTCCACCCAGGCCGGTAGCTGTTGCAACACGCTGCGGGCTTGCTCCAAAATGGGCTTGTACTCGGCTGCTTCTACCCCCCCTTGAGTGGCCCGAGCCAGCAACAGGGATCCCTCTACCCGACCCAGCAAGCTCCCCAGCTCTTGGCGCATGGCCAGCAACTCCAGGGTGTTGATGGTGCTCCGCACCGCTGGCAAAGGGGATGGGGTGGCAGCAGCCTGTCTGAGGGCAGCGAAACGGCCTTGGGCCCGGCGCAGAGCCGCTTGCAACCACTCCCGATCCAACTGCGCCGTCTCCTCGGGAAACTCCCCCCAACGCCAACCCAGGTACACACTCTGGCGGCTGGCAATCACCGCATAGGCATTGTCCCCCATGTCCACCTCTTCCCAGACGGCCACCAGACGACTTTCCGGGCCGGTGGGCAAGAGGGCTCCCCCGGCAACCACAAAGTGCTCCGCACCGCTGGCGCGATCGGCCGCCTGAACGCTGCGGGCCCATGCTTCAGCAAACTCTGTCAGGCGCACAGCACTGGCCAGAGGAATATCTCCGCTCCAGTAGGCGCCAATCAGGCTGCGTAAGGGATCCCGTGCCTCAGCAGGGATTTCCAGCGGGCCGCTGACGATCAACTGACCCCCTTCCTGTTGCATCCATTCGGCGAGAGCATGGGCTTGAGCAACGGTTAGGCGATTCACGTTTGGCAAAAAGACTGTGCTGCGCCCCCGCAAACCTGCTGGCTCGATCCCGTCGATCACCTGGTAGCTGAGGCCGCTCTGCTGCAGTTGCCGCTCGATATTGGCCCAGTTCTGCCCTGGCAAGCGTACCACCGTCAGAAAGTGCTCCGCAGCGGGGACAGCGCTTTGGCCGTGGGCAACCGGGGATCCCGTCCAAACCAGCAGACCCACCCAGAGGAAACCCAGACAAACTGCCAGGGGCTTGAAGGATCTTAAGATGAAGCCCCAGAAACGATCCCTCACCACCCCAGACCAGCCTGCTTGAGGACTCCGTCCCGCCAAAGGACTGGGGAACCGAACCGCCAACAGCATTGGATCTCCTTTCTTTGAAGACCATCCGTCAGGAGCGCGGATATGAACCTGCACCCGCCCAGACCATTCAACATTATTCAATTCAACAATGATGTTGGTGAGGATCCCTGCCAGTGGAAGGGGGAAATCCCCAGGCGGCGCTAGGGCAGGCGAGGGATCCCGTTGCTTGTCCAGGTTGAGAAATAGGGCTTATTTTGGAGTGTGACATACTCCCGCACTCATGCTGACGCAAAGCGCTCCGCGCCGCTAACGCGAAAAGGACGTTTCCTGCGCTTGAGGACTACGTCCCGCTGACGCGAAAAGAACGGGATGCCCCACCGCCCTGTGCTTGATGTTGATGGCCGCATGGTGGTCGCGCTCTAGTTCTAGCCCACAATGGGAACAAGAATGCCACCTGTCTTGAACCGCTTTCGGTACTCTTTGACCGCACCGAGAGCAGTTTTGACTGCTGCCGTTGGGATTCACTGCAATCGCCCTCAGCCCAGCTCTTTCAGCCTTGACTGCCAGCATTTGCAGAAATTGTCCCCACCCAGCATCATAGGTAGATTTTGCTAGGTTGTGTTGATCTTTCATTTGAGCCAAAAGAGAGCACTGACGAGATAGAGAAAACTCAAGAAGTTCCTGGCCAATTTGTCAAAACGAGAAA
>NZ_JBSSCH010000032.1:0-17289 GCF_054059615.1 Thermostichus sp. OS-CIW-33 | reverse complement strand
AGCGATACTGGTAAGCAGTTCTCATGATGAGGGTATAAAATCCTGCTACGCCGGTCATAGCACCAGTAAGGACGAAGCATCGTGTCCTCGCCTTTCATCCCGACCTTCACCCTGGATAGTGGTGAGTGGATAGTGACCAGCCACTAGTCACTAGTCACTAACGGAGGGCGGGGCTTCCCGGCGGTCTAGCTAAAACCAAACCGAAAATGGAAGAAGTTTACTTACCAGAGGAGACCCTTTGCGCTTGGCTGTGGGAAGACCTGGGGCACGGCGACCTCACCACAGAGCTGACCCTACCCCCAGGACTGGAGGGTGAGGCGGTAATCCTGGCCAAGGAGACAGGGATCCTGGCCGGCCTGGAGATTGCCAAGCGGGTTTTTCGGCTGGCGGATCCCCAGGTGGAGTTCATCCCTGGAGTGGAGGAAGGGGCCAGGGTGGCTGTCCGTCAAGAGGTGGCCCACCTCAGGGGATCCCTGAAGGGCATTCTGGCGGGGGAGAGGCTGGCGCTCAATCTTCTCCAAAGGCTGTCCGGCATTGCCACCCTCACCCGCACCTATGTAGAGGCTCTCCGGGGAACCTCAACCCAGCTTCTGGACACCCGCAAGACCACTCCCGGCCTGCGCGCCCTGGAGAAGTATGCTGTACGGGTAGGGGGCGGCAAAAACCACCGCTTTGGGCTGTTCGACGGCATTTTGATTAAGGAAAACCACATCATTGCCACGCAACGCTGTTGCGACCGCGGCGCGGGAGGCGTTTTGGCAGCCGTCAAGCGGGCCAAGGAAGGTGCTCCCCACCACCTCAAGGTGGAGGTGGAGGTGCGGGATCTCCAGGAACTGGAAGAGGCTTTGGCAGCAGGAGCCGATCTCATCCTTCTGGACAACTTCACCCTGGAAGAAACCCAGGCCGCCGTCCAACGGGTGGGAGGGAGAGTTCCCCTGGAGGCCAGCGGCAACATGACCCCAGAACGGGCCAGGCAAGTGGCCGAGGCAGGCGTGAATTACGTCAGCGTCGGGGCGCTCACCCACTCGGCCAAGGCTTTGGATCTCTCTTTGCTGGTGGTGTGACCCTGAGCCAAGTCCTCGCTGGACACTGCTTTATTGCTACGCAACGCTGTTGCGACTGATGCTACTTTGAGAAGACAACCTAAGCCCAGCTCCAGCTCAACCGGGCGCCGCGAAAGGCTTCGCCGGGCATCTGGGTTGGGGGTTGCTTCTCTTGCCGGCTCAGATACCCCCCAAAGCAGAGTCGACCAACTCCAGGAGATGGGCTTTCCGTTATTGCTGCGCGCTGCTCCTGCAAACGCATTAGCGGGACAAAGTCCTCAGATCGTGTCCAGCCTCCAGAGGAACAAAACCGTTATTGCTACGCAACGCTGTCGCGACAAGAAGTCGAAAATGAAGGGAGAAACCCCATTGCTACACAACACTGCCACAATCGTCCAGGAGATTGCCCGGCTCAAACAGGAAAGGCAGGCAGTTATCCTCGCGCATTCGTATCAGCTCCCCGAAGTTCAAGAGGTGGCGGACTTTGTGGGAGACTCCTTAGGACTGGCTCGGGAGGCTCAAAAGACGAGCGCCCAGGTGATTGTCTTTGCGGGCGTGCATTTTATGGCGGAGACGGCTGCCATCCTTAACCCGGAAAAGACGGTGCTGCTGCCGGATCTGGAGGCGGGCTGTTCCTTGGCCGATAGCATTCGCCCGCAAGATGTGCTGCGGTGGAAGGCAGCCTGCCCTGAGGGCCTGGTGGTGGCCTACGTCAACACCGCTGCCGAGATCAAGGCTCTGGCAGATGTCTGCGTAACCAGCGCCAACGCAGTTCAAGTGGTGGCCAGCCTGCCCCCGGATCGCCCCATCTTCTTCGTGCCGGATATGTTTCTGGGAGCCCACGTTGCTCAAGTAACCGGAAGGGAGCTGGATCTCTTTCCGGGAGAGTGCCACGTGCATGTTGGCATCCGGGAAGAGCACCTCAAGGCGATGGTGGAAGAGCACCCTGGAGCAGAGTTCCTCATTCACCCGGAGTGCAGTTGCGGCTCTAGCTGTCTCTTCCTCAAACCGGATGCCAAGCTGCTCTCCACCGAGGGCATGGTGCGCTACGCCAAAGCTTCAGAAAGCCGCGAGTTTGTGGTGGCCACCGAGGTGGGCATTCTTCACCGGCTCAAGAAAGAAGCTCCAGACAAAACGTTCATCCCTGTCAAGGCAGAAGCCGTCTGCGAGTACATGAAGAAGATTACCTTGGAAAAGATTTACCGCTCCCTGCAGGAGATGCGCTACGTGATCCAGGTGCCCCAGGAGGTGGCTGAGAAGGCTCGCCGGTCGATTCTGGCCATGCTGGCAGTGCCCGCCGGAGCCTAGAGGTGGAGGGGAAGAACGGGGCGCCGCCCTTGTTAGAAACAGACCTGTTGATCCTGGGAGCAGGGGTGGCGGGGGTGTACGCAGCCCTGTGGGCCGAAGCCCAGGGGGCGACAACTCTGGTGGTAAGCAAGGATCCCCTTCCCTCTGGCTCTACCCCTTGGGCGCAGGGTGGGGTGGCTTTTCCTGTGGATGAGGCGGACGTAGAAGCCCATATCCAAGACACCTTGCAAGCGGGCCGCGGCCTGGTGGAAGAAAAGGTGGCTCGCTCCATTGTGGAGGAAGCACCCTTGCACCTGGAGAGACTTTTGCGCTGGGGCCTTCCTTTCCATCCCCAACCTGTCCGGGAAGGGGGCCACTCCCAAGCGCGGGTACGCCATCTGGGGGGGGATCGGAGCGGACTGTGGCTTCTGAGAGGTTTGCTGGCTCGCCTCAACAGGCTGCCTTTGCAGGGCTACACAGCCCTAAGCCTTTTGCTGGCGGGGGACAGGGTAGGGGGGGCCTTGCTGCTTGGCCCTGAGGGGCCGGTGGAGGTGAGGGCCGGGGCAGTTCTCCTGGCTACGGGAGGATTTGGCAGCCTTTTCCCCGTCTCGACAGCTCCCCTGGGGGCCACCGGCGACGGAATGGTGCTGGCCTGGCGGGCAGGGGCCACTCTCAGGGATCTGGAGTTTGTGCAATTTCACCCCACGGCCTTGCCCAATGGAGCGCTGGTGAGCGAGGCAGTAAGAGGAGAAGGGGCTGTTCTCCTCAACGCCTTGGGGGAGCGTTTTATGCCTCGCTATGCGGAGCTGGGAGAGCTGGCGCCGCGGGATGTGGTAGCTCGGGCCGTTTTCTGGGAGCGGCAGCAGACAGGGGGAACCTACCTGGATCTGCGGGTCGTCGAACATCTGGAGGAGCGCTTTCCCACCGTTGTTGCCTCTGCCCGCGCCTTGGGGCTGGATCCCACGAAGGATCTGCTCCCGGTTGTTCCCGCGGCTCACTACGTGATGGGTGGGATCCGAACGGACACTTTCGGCTTCACCGGCCTGCCGGGCCTTTATGCTGCTGGGGAGGTGGCTTCCACGGGTCTGCACGGAGCCAATCGCTTGGCTTCCAACAGCCTTTTGGAAGGGCTGGTCATGGGCAAGCGGGCCGCCTTGGCTGCCTTGCAAGATTTGGGAGAGGTGAGCTTTCCCCGACAGCTGCAGAGGCTACCCGTTCTGGCGACGTCTCCCGACATCCTGCCGGCTCTCAGGCAGCGAGTTGGGGAAGCTTTGGGCGTTGTGCGGGAGGGAACACGGCTGCGGGCTTTTCTGACCTTTGTCAAGGCACTTCCCCTGCAGGAAAAGCCTTGGGCCACCCGGGAAGAGGCCGAGGCAGGCAGTCTGCTTTTGCTGGCCCGTCTGGTAGCGCAGGGGGCGCTGCTGCGGGAGGAAAGCCGCGGGGCCCATTTCCGCGAGGATTTTCCTCAGGAAGGGGAGCCTTTCCATACGGAGGTGCGCGGTTCAACTTTTTTCCGGAGACCTCTTGATGCTACGCATCGCTAACGGCAACAGGCATTCCACTCATGGTGAAAGACGCCCGGCCTGTCGATGCGCTCGAAGGTGTGGGCCCCGAAGAAGTCCCGCTGGGCTTGGGTGAGGTTCTGGGGCAGGTTGGCGGTACGGTAGCTGTCGTAGTAGGCCAAAGAAGCGCTGATGGCCGGGATCGGGATCCCCAGGGCAGCCGCCGTGGACACCACCCGCCGCCAGGATCCCTGCCGCTCCCGGATGGCCTGCTCGAATTCCTCATCCAACAGCAGGTTCACCAGCTCTGGATCCCGTTTGTAGGCCGACTGGATCTCGCCCAGGAAGCGGGCGCGGATGATACAGCCCCCCTTCCAAATCCGCGGAATCTCACTGAAGGTGTAGACGTAGCCGTGGGCAACAGTGGCTCTTTTGAGCAGGGCCATCCCCTGCGCATAGGAGCAGATTTTGGAGCAGTAGAGAGCGGCGCGCAGATCTTGGATAAAGCAGTCGGGATCCCCTGCAAAAGTTGCGTCGGGCCCCTTCAACTGGGCAGAGGCAGCCACCCGTTCCTCTTTCATCGACGAGAGGATGCGAGCTTGCACCGCCGCTTCAATGGTGGGCACTGGTACCCCCAGATCTAGAGCGTCCTTGACTGTCCACAAACCGGTGCCTTTTTGCCCAGCCTTATCCAGAATGAGATCCACCAACGGCTTGCCGGTTTCCGGATCCAGGGTTTGGAAAATCTTGGCGGTAATTTCAATTAGGAAAGATTCCAGCTCTGTTTCATTCCAAGCCTGAAAAATCTCCTGCATCTGCGAGGCCGACAGCTTCAAAGCCCTGCGCATTAGGTCGTAGACCTCGGCGATCAGCTGCATATCGCCGTATTCGATGCCGTTGTGTACCATCTTCACGTAGTGCCCGCCCCCTTTGGGCCCCAGGTAGGTGACACAGGGGCCGTCTGGCACTTGAGCGGCAATTTTGGCCAAGATGGGCTCCAGTTGTTGGTAGGCCTCTGGGCTGCAGCCGGGCATGAGGCTGGGGCCGTTCAGGGCTCCCTCTTCCCCGCCGCTCACTCCCATGCCGACAAAGTGGATCCCGGTGGGGGCGAGGGCTTCGGCACGGCGATCGGTGTCGGTGTAGAGGGAGTTGCCGCCGTCGATGATGATATCCCCCGGATCCAGCAGGGGTTTAAGCTCGTCAATCACCGCGTCTACCGGCGCACCCGCCTTGACCATGATCAAGAATTTGCGGGGCCGCTCCATCAGTTGCACCAATTCCGGCAGGCTGTAGGCGGGGGTGATCCGTTTGCCTTGGGCTCGCTCCCGCATGAACTGGTCGGTTTTGGAGCTGGTGCGGTTGTAGACGGCAACCGGAAAGCCGTTGCGCTCGACGTTGAGGGCCAGGTTTTCCCCCATCACCGCTAGGCCAATCACCGCAAAGCTGGGCTTGCTCATGGTTGGGGCACTATCGACACCTCACCCAATCTAGACGCCAATCTGACCGACGGGGCTCAGGGATCCTGTTTTCTTCACCTTTGCCGGCCCTGATTCAAGGGCAGCCCAAACTCTCACGGGTGGTTACGCCGGTTATCGGGTGGGATCCCTCAGCTCGCTCACACAACTGCCGCTTTGCCGCCCGATCCACATAGGCTTCGCTGAAATCGGCGCCGGCAATCTGCGCTCCTTGCCAAACCGCCCGTGCGGCAATGGCTCCCGTGAGCTTGGCCCCTCTGAGATCGGCTCCTGCCAAATTGGCCAGATCCAAAAGGCTATTGCTCAAATCGGCACCGGATAGGTTGGCCCCCGCCAGATTGGCCTTGGTGAATGCCGCCCCCGAAAGGTTGGCCCCGTGCAGATCGGCGCCCTGCAGGTTGGCGCTGACAAAGCTGCTGCCCCGCCAATCTTGGCCGGATAGATCTTGACCTTGCAGATCGGCGTTGTTGAAGTTGAGACGGGCTTGGCTGCCCGCTATGGAGCCCCAGAGGAGCCAAAGCAGCAGAGTGGCCGCCAGCAGCGTGCCCAGCTTCCCGAAGTCGCGCCAGCAAGTCGAGGCGTTGGATTTTGGGGCCATCGAGGATCCCTAGATTCTCTACCCCCATTCTTGCCGATTTTCCCCTTGCCCACTGAGAACTGGGATCATTGCGTTGCAGCAGAGACAGCCGTTATCCGCCGTAGGTTACATTCCGCTCGGTGGTGCGAAATTGCAGGATCGTCAGCCCCACCACAATGAGAAACAGGACGATGGATTGCGCGGCAGCCCTACCCAAATTGCCTGAAGACACTCCGATTTTGTAGATCTCGTAGATCAACACCGAGGTGGATCCGGAAGGGCCCCCAGCAGTCAGCAAGTCAATGGTGCCAAAGATATCGAAAAACGCATAGGTCATGTTGGTAATCACCAAAAAGAAGGTGATGGGAGAAAGCAGCGGTAGGGTGATGGCAAAAAAGCGACGCACTGCCCCGGCCCCGTCGATGGCAGCCGCTTCCAGCAAATCCTTGGGCAGGTTTTGCAGGCCGGCAAGGTAAAACAAAATGTTGTAGCCCATCTGCTTCCAAACGCTAGCAAAGATCACCACCCAAGGGGCCAAGTTGGGATCGCTGAGCCAGTTTAAACGGGGGATCCCCACCAGGCCCAGCAAATGGTTGGCCACCCCTCCCAAGGGGTTGAACATGATAAAGAAGATGATCCCGGCCACCGCCGGAGAGATGGCGTAGGGCCAGATCAGCAACACCCGATAAATCGCCGCCCCCCGAATCGGCTGATAGGCCAGCGTGGCAATCAACAGGGATCCGCTCAACCCCAGCACCACGATGGCCGCCGAAATGGCAAAGGTAATCCCCAGGCTGCGCAGATAGGTGGAATCCGTCAGCAAAGCGGTAAAGTTATCCACACAGACGAAGCGGCTGCGCGGCGCCCCCACAAACGTGAGCAGGGTGGAAAGGCGGAAAGTATCCAACCCCGGATAGTAGAGAAACACCACCAAGATCGTGAAGGTGGGCAACAAGAGCAGCCACGCCAGCCACCACTGCTTAAAGATGCCCCTCTCCTGAACAGCTGGGCCGGGGATCCCCAGGCGGCGCTCCTGCTCCTTCTGCGTCCACGCCAACAGCGGCCAGAGGGGAATGGCCATGCCCGCCAGCACCAGCCCCACGCCAAAGGCCATGTCGATGGCCTTGCGCTCCGGCTCAAAAGTGCAAAAATCCAGGGGCGCCATAAAAATCAGGGATCCCAGCCCTCCTGCTAGGCCCCCCAGCACTGCCCCCACCGGCACAGGCCACTCGATGCGTCGAAAACGGAGCCCCATCCAGAGGGATCCCAGCAACCCTGCCAACAGCGGCACCAACACTTGGACGAATCCCAACATGCCTCTCACCTCGGCTTTGCTCTTCACAAGAGCCTCGTCAAAACCCAAAAAGGGGCAGGCTGCCGCCCACCCCCATCCCTCAATGACACCGTCAGCCCATCGACATCCAGGTTACTGGTAGAGGGAGTTGTACTCGGCTAGAAGGCGGTTGGCCTCCTGGTTAGCCTTGGCCATAGCCTGGGCTGGATCCCCGCCTTTAAGCATCAGATCTTCCATGGTTTGGGTCACCACGTTGCGAATTTCGGGGAAAGCCCCCAGCAGCGCTCCACGGGTGGCAGGGGTCACTTTGGAATTATTAATTTGGTCGCTGGCGGTGAAGAAGTTGGGGTTTTCCTTGAACCAGCCCTTCGACTCCAGTAAAGCTACCGAGCTTTTCCGAATGGGCAAGTAGCCGGTCACTTGGTGCCACTCGGCAGCATTTTCGGTGTTGTTCAGCCACAACATGAAGGTCAGCGCCCCCTCTTCCACCTCCTTGGGCAGATCCTTCACCAGCCAGAGGCTGGCTCCCCCGATCAAGTTCCCCGTCCAACCCTTGTCGGCGTTGTAGGGCATGCGGGTGGTGACCAGCTCGATGTTGTTCTGCTTGGCGGCATTGGTGATGTTGGCGGCATCGGCGCTGCTGGTGATGGCCATGGCGACGGTACCGGTCTGGATGGCCTGCTCGGTGGCTGCCCAATCCCGCTGCTTGCCGCTGTAGATGTAGTAGCCTTTGTCATACATCCCTTTCCACCAGGTGGCGATGGCAATTGACGGCTCCGAGTCCAAAAAGACCTGGGTGGCACGGGCGGCACGGCCATTGTCGTTGTTGGCCAAGAGGGCATTCTGCTGGGCCATCCACTGCTCGTAGAACCAGCCGTGATTGGGCCAGGTCACACAGCCCTGGGGAGCGTCGGGGAGGGCCATGATCTTTTGACAAGCAGCCTCCAGCTCTTGCCAGGTGGCCGGCGGCTTTTCGATCCCAGCCTTCTTCAAGATGGCCGTGTTGGAGTAGAGAATGGGGCTGGAGCTGTTCCAGGGCATGGACGTAAATTTGCCATCCAGGGTGTAGTAGCTCACCACCGGCTCGATAAAATCGTCGAAATTCACTGGGATCCCGTTCACTTCGGTGCGATTGCCCAGAGCCTCGGCAATGGACTTGAAGTAACCAAAATCCCGTGCCCGCTGGGTGCCCACCTCAAACCACTGCACCACCGAAGGAGCAGCATTTTGTTGAATGGCCAGGTCGGTGGCTTGCTGAATTTCTTCGTAGTTGCCGTAGCCTTCGATCGTAACTTTGTATTGAGGAAATTGTTTGTTGAACTCTGCCGCTTTTTCGCGGGCCCAATCCAGGCGGTTGTCGGTAAAGGCAATCCAAACTTTGACTTCGGCAGGAGACTGAGCAAAGCTGTCGGCAGCCAGAAGAGCAGCAGCAGACGCAGCCACCAGGCCAGCCGCAACAGCCAGGAAAGTACGACGGGTGTTCATAGAAAAATGCAGTCGCATTCGCTAAAGGCACCTCTGAGATTACAGCACCGACATTAAGAGCAGGTTATATCTGGCTGGGATCCCCTCGGGAGGTGAACCCTCAGGCCGAAGTCAGAGTCAGATGAGGTGAGCACCTAGCCTGGGTCATGATTGGCAATTTCTCAAGGGGTCTCGAAAAATGAGAATGAAAATGAAAACCGCAAGCTTTTGCCTGTTATTGGTTACTGCCCTCCTGATGGCGCTTGCTCCCTTTGCGCAGGCTCGCCCCCGTCAACGCACTCGCACAGCCACCACGCCAACGGCTGGATCCCTGACCCCGAGCGGTGAGCGCACCTTCACTCACTCCGGCACCTACACTGGCACCGGGCCAAGTGGCAGATCGGGTAGTGGCACCTATTCCGGCCAGGGATCCCGGCAATTCATTCCCGGTCAGGGGGTGGAAGGAGACTATTCCGGCCAAGTCACTACCCAACAAGGTCAGACCTGGAACCTGAACCATCAGCACACCACTACTCACACACATGAGGGTTGGCAACGGCAGGGCAGCACCACCCTGCAAAACGCCGAGGGCAAGACGGTGGGCAGCAGCTCGAGCCTTATCGAGGGCCAAGCGGGGCAAGGCTGGCAGCACAGCGGCCAATTCAACAATGCTCGCGGCCAAACCTACACCACCGAGTCGAGCAGCACACCGACCGGGCCAGGACACTGGCAGCGGGAAACTCGCGTCTTCAATGCCCAAGGGGATCTGCTCGGTGGCTCTGATACCGATGTGCAGTACCGATTTGTACCAGGGCAAGGCTGGGTGAAAACAGTAGAAGGCAATACCCTGAAAGGTCAACCGATCCGCCGCACCACCACAGTCGGCCCCAATCCGTGAAGGATTTGCAGGGATCCCCTCCTCAGCTTGGCTTGGCATGCCGCCGCAGCGCCTGGATCCCCGCGGCCAGGGCAAAGAGCGCGATCAGCAGCAAGGTACTTAGGGCCGCCGCTTGCTGGGTATAGCCCCCTTGTTGCAAGCCAAAGATGAGCCACCCAAAGGTCTCCGAGCGGGAGGTCACCAAGAGGGCGGAGAGGGTCAGCTCGGCAAAAGATTGCAGAAATACCAGCAACACTGCCGCCGTCAGGGCTGGCGCCAGCAGCGGCACCAAGATGTGGCGAAAGGTTTGCAGCAGGGAGGCCCCGTCAATACTGGCTGCCTCCTCAAGGCTGGTATCCAAGCTGCGCCACGCCGCTTGCAGGGGCTGCAGTGCCAGGGCCGAGAACCGCCCCAGGTAGGCCATCAGGATCAGCCATAGGGTGCCGTAGAGGCTCAGCCCCGGCAGGGGAGGAGGCAACCACACCAAGATGAGAGACAAAGCAAAAATCAGGCCCGGCAGGGCATAGGGCAAGTCCACGATGAAGCTGAGCAGGGCCAACAGCGGCACCTTCAAGCGGGTCAGGGCATAGCCCAAGATCGTCCCTATCCCGCTGCAGAGCAGTGCCGCTCCTCCCGCCAAGCCCAAACTGTGCAGCGTGGCGCGGCGGGCCCGCTCCAGATCAAAAAGAACCATGCGGAAATGCTCCAGGGTTAGGTTAGACCAGGTCAGGGGCAGGCCATAGGCCCGCAGCAGGGCAGTCGCAGCCATGGCCAGCAAGGGCCCAAGAACGACCAGCAGAGCTGCGGCGAAAAGGATCCCGCTGAGCAGCCAACCCAGCCAGCCCAGGCGATAGGGATCCGGAGGCGCCTCGCCGGGATCCAACCCCTCCTGACTCCGCTGGGGCCAGCTCAAGAAGAAGAGGGCCGGCAGGCCAAAGAGCAACGCCAGCGCCGCACTGCGCCCAAACCCATCGCCGCTGAAGTTGATCACCTCCTGGTACAGCAGAGTGGGCAAGGTCAGGTAGCGCCCCGGGATCCCCAGCAAGGCCGGGATCCCGAAATTGCCCCAGGCCCCCAGGAACGCCAGTGCTGCTGCTGCCGCCACAGAGGGCCGTAACAGAGGCAGCGTGACGTAGAGCCAAACCTGCAGCAGGTTTGCCCCATCCAGTTGGGCCGCCTCCTGAGCCTGCTTGGAGAGCCGGCTCAGGCCCGCCACCAGCGTCAGATAGGCAATCGGCAGCACAAAAAGAGCCAGCAACAGGATGATCCCCGCCGGTGTGTAGAGGCTCCACAGGGATCCCTGCTTTCCCAAAATCCAGCGCAGCCCCTGCTGCAGATAGCCCACCGGCCCAGCCCACTGGATCCAGGCCAAGGCCAAAACCTGGGGCGGAATCACCAGAGGAGACAAAAAGAGCAGCCGTAGGATCCCGCGGCCCGGCAGATCCGTCTGGGTGGTGAGCACCGCCAGCAGCAGAGCGGCCCCAAGAGCCAGCGCCGCTGAGGCCGCGGACACCCAAAGGCTATGGCGTAGCGCCAGATGGACGCGAGGCGTTTCCAGCAACCAGCGGATGTTCTCACCTTCGCCGCCCAAGGCCCGCTGCAGCAGCCTCCAGAGGGGATAGACGTGGGTCAGAGTCACAAGGGCGGCTACAGCCACCAGCCAGGGGATAATGGGGTGCCTCAACCCTTTGCTCAAGTCCTTCCACCGCAAGACTTGGCCAGCGTCTGGCCAGCTTGATGTCAACCTATTCCCCAAACAACTTGGCAAAGCGAGCCTTGTCGGCCTCGCGGCTCTCGGCCAACTCCGTCGCCGGCACGCTTAAGATCTTCAGCTCGCTCAAGGCGGGGAACCCTTTCGGAGGTGTGACATCCTGCCGCAGTGGCATATAGCCCATCCCTGCAGCAACCTCCTGCCCCTTCTGAGACAGCAAGAAGTCCACAAAAGCCTGGGCAGCTTCCAGGTTGGGCGTTCCTTTTACAATTCCCACCGGCTCTGTAATCAATGGCACACCCTCCTTGGGATAGACCACCTCCACTGGGGATCCCTCGTTGCGGCTGCGAATGGCGAGAAAGTCCACCACCATGCCGTAGCTTTGTTCGCCACTGGCGACGTTGCGAGCCACAGCGCCATTGCCTTGCACCAGCACTGCCTTGTTCTTTTTCAGGGCTTCGTACCACTCCCAGCCCAAGCCGGGGGTGCGGGTGATAACCCCCAAGTTGTAGGCGGCGGCGCCCGAATAGGTAGGGCTGGGCATCACCAGTTGGCCTTCAGGAACCTGGGCCAGGGCTGCCCAGCTATCGATAGGCTGGGCTTTGGCCGTGTTGTAAACGATCACCGTGGCCAAGATCTTGGTGCCGAAGTAGTGGCAGTCTGGGTCGTAGTAGGTGGCAGCGATGGCTTTGGCCTCAGGGCTGCAGTAGGACTCCAGCAAATTGCGGGCTTTCAGCAGCTCAAAGGTGGGCGCATCGGCCACCAACAACACATCTGCCTGGGGGCTGCCCTTTTCTGCTTCTAAAAGAAAGCGACTGATCACCTCCTCGGTGCCGGAGCGAAAGATCTCCACCGAAACCTCTGGATAAACTTCCCGAAATGCAGCAACAGTTTTCTGAGCATCTGCATCGGGTTGGGAGGTGTACAAACGCAACGTCCCGGAAGGCTTAGCCCAGGCTGAGCTCAAGGATCCCCACGCAAAAGGCTGGGCAAAAGCCACGCTGCAAAGCACCGCCAACAAAGATAGAGGACGCACGGTGATTCTCCTAACCATTCCAAAATCGGTTTTTGCATTTACTCTCACTTTACTGCCGATCTGGCACAAATGAGAGCATTGCCCAAATTCACCGGAGAATAAGCCTGTATTGCAGCTTTTCAGACAACATCTATCACAGCCACTATAAGTCACAACCACATGGATATGGATAGAAGCACCCCCTGCGTAGCAGGGATCCCACTTCGCTCACAAAACTCGCAGGAAGCCGGGGGAAGCTTTGGCTTCGGGGTTCCCAGGTTTCCCCCTATTTTAGGAGTTGAATACAGCTCAGAATACCTCAATAAAATCATCCAAAAGTTATTTTCTAGTTATTTTGAGATTAAGTTCTGATTAAGAAAAATTACCGGCCAGATTGTGAGAGGAAAAAGCACAGCTTGGTTCAACCAGCTATGCTTTTTGGAACCACATACCCTGTACTTTGGCTATAGGGATCCGAAAGCGTCTTCCTTATCTAGCTCCTCCTAGAGAAGCTTAACCAAGGCAACCAGCTTCCGACTCCACCCGCCGGCTTGCCGTCGTATCCGGCACCCCCGTCGACAACCGGTAACGCCTTCCACGGTAGTACCACCCCAGCCGCGATACGCCACGGTCAGACCAAAAGCTCACAAGACTCCTCCTGCTTTGCTCCTTCTCCACCCCCCTCGCAGACACTTTTCGCCCCGAACTCAACCGTTGCCTTGCGGCTAGGTTGGGCCCGGAAAGGCCTACAGCAGGCGAGTTTTGAGGTTTAGTTTAAGGCCTGCCCAGTGTTGGGAAGCGGGCGGACGGAATCGAACCGACAACAGCAGTTTGGAAGACTGCGGTTTTACCATTAAACTACGCCCGCACGGGCATTCAGCGATGCTGAATATCTATGGTAGCATCTCTCGGCGGTGCCCCTTCGCACTCAGAGTTTGGAGAAAAATCCATCTCCATCAGCGGGACAGACTTCTCCGGTAGGCTGGGCTTACTTGCTCTGGAGATCTTTCTGGCGTTTCCTTTGCCATTGGCGAAACTCTTTCTCGTAGCGTTCACCCTCCGTTTGGTAGGCGTTCCAGCCCTTGAGGGCAACGGTCAAGCCCCACCCCATGAGTATAAACAGCGACCAAGATAGCCCTCCACCGGAGAGCCAGTCTAAGCCCAGCAAAAAGCTGTTGACAATTCCATAGCGGCCCAGCAGTTGGTAAAACTGCCGACGGCGGTAGCGCTGGAATTCTCGGTGTTGGCTGTTCAGCTCTTGCCAGGCCTTCCATTCCTGCTCGGCCAAGTCCAGCTCTTGGGGGGAGATCCCCAGTTCGGCAGCCATCTCCTGCAGTTGGGAGCGGGTGAACTCGCCCAGGCGTGGCTGGCGGGCAATGGCCCGCTGGAGGATCTGCTGCACGTCCTCTTGGCTGTACCGGGATCCCGACATTTGGCTGACTTACATATAACTTCGTAAACTTTATATCTCTTAGTTTGGGCTAGCTGGATCTTGCGCCTTATGAAGCTCCCTCCGCCGCGGGATCCCAACCGTTAGACTAAACCTAGACTGCGAGCCTCCTTCTCTGGGGTTAAGTGTCCCTGTACTGCCTGTGATCTGTGCTTGCCAGTAGGGTTATGGCCTCCACCCGCTCTAGATCCTACCTTCGCCAGAGTCGTACCTCCCTATTGAGCGATCTGCTGCAGGCTTTGCCGCACCTGCGCCCACAACTGTATTTCAAATCCTCTTTGGTTGCCCTCAGCCACGCCATTGAGGATCAGGTGCTGCAAGGGCAGGGATCCCCGTGGGTATTCGCTAACTTTCAAAAGGAGCGCTACTACCGCCAGGAGGCACGGCGCTACCAGCGCATCAGCGCAATGGCCCAAGACGTGTTTGTGTTGGCGACCCCAGAAAAGGATTTTGCTCAGACAGACCTGCCCTACCACACCATTCCCTTGGATCCAGAGGATCCCTTGGTGCAGGAGTGGCACTTGATCGTCATCGATGCCCACTATGCCACCTGCCTCGTGTGTCGAGAACGCTTGCAGATGCAGCGGGAGCGTCCTTGGCAAAGCAGCGATATGGATGCAGCTCGCCAATTTGATGGGATCTGGTCATTTGATCGTCAGATTACAGTCCAAGCGGCTTTGGCCCTGTTGCCCAAGATCCTCAGTTACCGACCGGATCTGGAACCTCGCCTTGAGCCCCTTCGCCAGTACCTCAAGGGATCCCCGCAAAACTCCGCCAGCCAACTGAATCCAGGCCCCTTTACCGAGCGGCTGATCACCTATCTCCAGGCAGGGCAATACAAACTGCAGCGGGCCTACCGCACCATTCGGGCGCAAGAGCGCAAAGAGCATCTGATCAACCGCATCAGCAGTGCCATTCGCCAGTCTTTGGATCCCGGCGAGATTTTGGCAATTGCTGTGCAGGAGCTGGGGCAGGTGGCAGAGGTGGGGCGATGTTTGATCTACCGTTACGATGGCCAGGCCCCTGCTGTTCAGATTGAGCAGGAGTACCGCACCCTAACGATGGGCAGCCTTAAGGGATCCCTGTGGCCTCTTCCCAGCAACCCTTTTTTGCGGGAGGCAGTAGCCTCGGCACAAGCGGTGTGCTGCGAGGATACCCAAAAGGATCCCCGCCTGCAGCGAGTGCCGGAGCTGTGGCAGCCGGCCCAAATTCGGGCTTGGGTGGCCATGCCGATTCTCTATCAAGGGCGGTTGCTGGGCCTATTGGAGCTACACCACGAACACCCTCACCGCTGGCAGCCGGCCACTCTGGAGTTGGCAGAAGCCATTGCCAACCAAGTGGGGGTAGCCCTCTTGCAGGCAGAAGCCTATCAGCACCTAGAAGAGCTCAATCGCCAGTTGGCAGCTCTGGATCAGGCCAAATCAGAGCTGATTGCCGTGACCGGACACGAGCTGCGCACCCCGCTGTCCACCATTCAGGTGTGTTTGGAGTCTTTGGCCAGCGACCCCGACATGCCCCTGGAGATGCGCCAGGAAATGTTGAACACAGCCCTGCAAGATGCCGATCGGCTGCGGGAGTTGGTGCAGGACTTTCTCACCCTCTCCAAGCTGGAAAGTGGTCGCGTTCGCTGGCATATCGAGCCGTTGTCTGCTCAAGAATGTGTGGAGCTGGCCCTGAGCAATGTCAAAGCGCGACGGCGGCACGAAGACTTGCCCACCATCGAGCAGGTGCTGCCCAAACGGCTGCCAATGGTTAGGGCGGATGGGGAGTGGCTGGTGGAGGTGTTGCGTAAGCTGCTGGACAATGCCTGCAAATTTACCCCTTCCACCGGACGGATCTGGATTCGGGCAGAAGTGGAGCCACCAGCCGGTGGATCGACGGGGGCGATGGTGAAGTTCACTGTTGCCGACACCGGGCGCGGCATTGAGCCAGACCGGTTGCAAGCCATCTTCGAGCGGTTTTATCAAGCAGAGGGATCCCTGCGGCGCTCGGTGGGTGGGACGGGCTTGGGGCTAGCCATTTGCCGACTGATCATTGAGGCCATGGGGGGGCGCATCTGGGCAGAATCGGGGGGGATCAATCAGGGCAGTGCCTTCCACTTCACCCTGCCGATAGCGCACCCACACACCCAAGGACAGCCCTCGATCGCTGCTTGAGACTCGAAAGGTGAAGGACCACCGGCCCACTTTGCCTCTGGGATCTCTGGGATCCACCTGGCAAATTCCAGCTCGAATATCAAATCCCACAAATGGCAATAAAGCTGTTCCCCAGCCCCCCTCTTCTTTGGCAGAAGGGCTGAGAGTGGTCGCGTCAGCGGCGCGGAGCGCTTGGGGAACGAGGTACCTATTGGGCGCGCCTCAAACGGGCTTGGAATGATCCGACAAACTCAGGCAGCGCTCCCGAATGGCTTGTAAGTTCAGGGCCAAATCTTGGCAAATGCGGCGCTCCACCAGACCGACAGGCATTCTGCGGGGAGGCTTGACCTGCAGGTGGTAGGTGAGCAAGGTTTGATGGGCCGACCAATCGGCCAGATCCCAAAACCCCTCGAAGATAAGAAAATCCCCTTGTGTTTTTTGGAAGCGAAGCTGCTGAGGAAAGATCTCCTCGATAGCCAGCACCACCGCAGCAGAAAATTGGGCAAATAAAACCTTTTGGGATCCCACTTGACGTACCAGTGTGCGGCCATTCTCACGGCCAATGACGCGACTTTCCACCAAGTTGGGAATAAACTCCGCCAGATGGTCGTAGTCGGTCAAAACCTGCCAGACCTGCTGCCGCTCCACCGGAATCAGGACGCGACCTCGCACTTGGCAGCGGCGCTCCCCCAAATCCTCCACCTCCACCTGGATGTCTGAGGACTCCGTCCCGCTGACGCCAGCAGGAATGGGGATCCCATCTTCTGGGGTGGGGTCTTGGGGATCCCATTCAGGGTCAGAAGGCATGGCGAGAACTTCAGTCGCGTAGGTGCTGTAGAGCAGTGCGGAAACCGGAGAGGGAATCGATTTTTGACTGGACAAACCATTCGCCAGCAGTTCCAATAGGCTGCCCCCCTGTGTTTTCTATTGTATCAGGGAACTGTATAGCAGATAACGAACTCTAGGGGAGAAGGGCCTGGAACCAACCGACGATCACCTGCCAAACCTGTTCTAGAAGGGCAAAGGGATCCCGCAACTCCTGCAGCACCTGCCGCGGGCCAATTCTAAAGACCACGTACAACACGGCCAAGATGATTACAATCCCCACCGTTGTCCAGATGGCCTCTCGAACCACCCGCACCCAAAAAACCAGCATAAAAATGGCAATGGCTACAGCGGCAACCAGCGGCAATGTGTCCAGTACCATCGGATCCCACCTCGTTTGGCTCAGACGTTTCAGATTTAACTCCACTGTAGCCAGCTTGAAGTAAACTACCCGACCCTGACTACTTCGCAGTACAGGGCGGGCTTTCGGTAGCCCTGCAGTTGGCAAGCCAACCACGGACCTCTAGGCTGGTTTACGGCAGCCCCAAGTTTGGCAATCATGTTGGCCCCATTCCAGTCCGCATCCCCTTCCCATCCACAGTGCCCACACTTGAACTGCTTCCCACTGCGATAG
>NZ_JBSSCH010000031.1:0-17813 GCF_054059615.1 Thermostichus sp. OS-CIW-33 | reverse complement strand
ACTTGGCTCATAAGTTCATTGTACTTCATCAAAGCGCATTCCTCCCGGCACTGACCCTACGGGTACAGTGCGGGGCTCCTGCGATTTCTAGCTGACGCGACAGAGATTTAGGGGTTTCCTTATCAATCCTCTGCAGTTGCGTTTTGCTGCAAATCTTAGGTTAGAAACGCTCAAATTACCTCAGAGCAAGGGTTTCCGCCATTGTCATCACTGAGGAAATAGCCAGAATAAAAGTAGCCATCGACCCAGCAATGGGCGCTACGACAACTCGGTGAACGAACGATGTTTCCCTCTCTTTTAACTCCACGTGCAGCAGGCATACTCCTATCGGGAGCTGTCTTGGGCATCCACTGCCAGGTGGCCATGGCCGCCCCTTTTCGCGACACCTTTGGTCACTGGGCCCAAGCCTACATTGAGACCCTCTCCGCTCAAGGAGTGTTGAACGGCTTCCCCGATGGCACCTTCCGCCCCAATGAGCCGGTGACCCGCGCTCAGTTTGCCACCATTGTCAATACCGCTTTCCGCCTCCGCAATACCTCCGGTACTTTCATCGGCTTCCGGGATGTGCCCCCCACCCACTGGGCAGCCAGTGCCATCTCGACGGCAGCGGCCAACAACTTAGTCGCAGGCTTTCCTGATGGCACCTTCCGTCCTGAACAGCCCGTTACCCGCACCGAAGCGCTGGTGGTTTTGACCAACGCCATTGGCAACACGGGAGCGATCCCAGCCGCTCAGCCCAGCGATCTCTTCAGCCGCTACCGAGATGCGGCAGCCATCCCCAATTGGGCCCTGGCACAACTTGCGGCGGCCAACCGCGCCGGGTTGATCGTCAATTATCCAGACCCGATGCTCTTGGAACCCAACCGTCCCGCCACTCGCGCCGAGGTAGCAGCCTTCACCCACCAGGCCATGCTCAGCCGGGGATCCTTGGTGGCGCAAAACCCAGGGGGATCCCTCTCCGGTTCCCAGCCAGGCTTTGACCTGCGCCTTTCCACCCTAGCGGCGGGCACCCTGATGCAAACCACCACCCCCTTCAACGAGCGCCTCTTCATTGCCCCCAACGAAACCCGGCCCATGTCTTTGATCGTCCGCAACCCGATTCGCAACGCCCAGGGGGATATTCTGGTGCCTTTTGGCTCACGGGTGGATGGCCGCTTTGAGCCGGCCCCAGGGGGCACCCGTTTTGTGGCGGAAAGCATTATCGTCAACAACCAACTGTTCCCCTTGGCTGCCCAATCGGACATCATCCACGATGTCAAGGATCCCCGCTACACCACCACAGGCAAAATCATTCAGGATGCGGCCATCGGTGCAGCAGCAGGCGCTATTCTCGGCTTGGTAACCGGAGACAATGCCATTGCCACAGAGGAAGTGCTGGGGGCAGGGGTGGCCGGAGCGGTGATCGGCAATGTAACGGCGCCGCAGGTGGTGGTGCTGGATCCCAATCAGGTGATCGAGTTGCGCCTCACTCAGGATCTGGCGCTGGCCCCGACATCCCGATAACCGGTGCAAGGCCGGAATAAGCGGTGTCGGCACGGCTATCTCCCCAGCCAATCCAAAAGGGTTGTTCCCCCCAACCACAGGCCGATCAAAATGGAAGTGGTCAGCAGTCCTCCTGCTACACAGATCAGGGATCCCAAGCTGCACAGGATCCCGTCTTCTTCCAGGAGGCCAAAGGCGGTGACGAAAACCCCCATTGCCGGCAGGGTGTTGGTGCCTGGAACGGGGATGATCATGGAAATCCCCATCAAGCCGATCCAGGTGCCCAGCCAGACTTGGCCGAGCCGTGTGGTGCAAAGCTGCTTCCAACGGGGGCGGGCAATTTTTTCAATACGCTGCAGCCACGGGATCCCGGCCTGCGCCCACTTTTGAAATTGCCTCCGCTCAACAGAGGTCTGCAACACCCATTTCGGCAGCCAAGGAGTGGTTCGCCCTGCCAGCATTTGTGCGGCCAGCAACAGGATGACCACGCCAAAGGGAGTGGAATAGCCGGGAGCCGGCAGAGGCAAAGCAGAAGGGAAAGAGAGCACCGCCAAAAACAAGCCAAAACTGCGCTCGCCCGCCAGTTTTAGAATGTCTTCGATGCGGATCAACCCTTCCGGGGAGGGTTCGGGTTGCTCTGGGCTCTCGGGAAGGCGGGAAAACCGGGCTAGCTCTTGAGACAGACGGGCCATAGAGGGGGCAGGGCTGGAGCGGGCAAAGTTTGGCAACGGGTGGGCATTACCTGGAGGGCCAACGATAGCCTACTGCAAATTCAAGTTGTGTTGGATATCTTGAGCAAAGGGGTGGTTTCGGAGAGGTGACATGCTCGGTGACAGGTTCAAGAGGGCCGTAAACATCAGCAGCCTTGAGCGACAGCAGAAGGCTCCGACTCAGTTCCGCAAAGGGGGGCGTGGGCTGGGATGGCTCCTGTTGCTGGGATCCCTGTTGATGGTGGGGCACGGTGTGGCCCTGGCAGAAGCGCAGTTGGAGGTGGGCACTTCCACCACCCTATCCCCGCAGGCAGCTCCGCCGGTGTTGCCACCCCCCCCTGTGGGAGTCCGACAAATTTCCCTGGATACCGATCCCGAGCAAACCGCCGATATGCCCCTTTCCTTGATGGCTGAGCAGGTACTGGAGGCAGTGTGCGAAGCGCAAATTGATGCTCAGCGGGCCTTGGCTCTCATGCCCGACCTGAGCGAATCCCACATCCGTGCTGCCTGTCCGAAGCGGCTGATCCCCAAAAGCTGAAGGGGCGGCCCCAAGTTGGCGCTGAAAAGTAGCCGGAAATACGTTCACTGCCAAGGAAAGGTGGTACTCAACCTGTGTACCTCTTTCTTCAGAGAGCCTTCCATTTATGATCAGCCTTTTTATGAGAGAGCCTGTCTGGTAGGGATCCTGGCGGGGGAACTCAACCGAACAGGCAAGCTGGGGGCGCTCTAGCGTGGACTTTGAACTACGGGCCGGGGAGATTTACGCTCTCCGGGGGGAGAATGGCGCCGGGAAAACCACCCTGATGAACATGCTGGCGGGCCTCTACCAGCCGGATGCTGGCGAGATTCGCCTGCGGGGCCGCCCAGTGCGGATCTGCTCCCCACACCAAGCCATCCAACTGGGCATCGGTATGGCGAAGCTTATGTGGTGCAAAGCTTTACAGGTACCGGCAACATTGTTACACTGACCTAAGATTGTCTGCATCATTGTGCAAATAAATTCACAGACAGCCTATAAGTTTTGTGCGGATCTACACTTGGCATCACTGACTTGAGGGGAAGCCATGCCCAAAAAAGCCGCCAGCACAAAACCAAAAACAACTAGGGCAACCTCAAGAGAAGAGACCAAGCCCGATCCGCAAGGGGCGATTGCTGCAGAAATCCAGCGCCTTTCCGATACCTACGGCATCTCTAAGGAACTCCTGGAGAATTTTGCGCGGTTTGTGGTCAGGCAGCTACAGCCACCGCCTCGGTTGTCTGTCAAAGAGCTGCAGAAAGCGATTTACAACCACTTTGGCGTTAAAAACGCAGCCGAGCTGAGAAAGTCAGCCAGCTTCAAACTGGCAACCAGCGGCATGGGCAAGCTGAGCTTATCCAACATAGACGATTTGGAGCGCATTTATCGTCAGCACATCGGGATCCTTCCCAACGAAGAGGGGGAAGAGGGGTATGGCTGCATCAACGGGATCAACATCTTCAAGTACGACTTGCCATGGCGGGTTTTTGGACTTGACCCCGATCGAGCTACCAATGAGGACATCAAAGCTGCCTTTTATCGCCTGAGCAAGATCTACCATCCCGATTCTCCAACCGGGGATGACAAAATTTTCCAGCGATTGACTCTCTTCTACAAAAGCCTTACGGAGAAATTTGAGCAATGGCTATAGTCTATGTTTCTTCAAACAAGCTCGCCGAATTTTTGGGTATCAGCCTTGAGGAACTCAGGGAGATTGAAGCCTACTTTGACAGTATCCCTGATGATGAGTGGGAACTGGTGGAAGGTAAAGACTATCGCGTTATCAACAAAAGTTCGGGGCTGAGAGAATACACGCAGTCTGGTGCTTACGCCATTTTATCCTTTTTAAGGTCTAGGTCAGAGCAAGGTCGTAAGTACTCTACAGACACAAGCATTAGCACAAGCATTAGGAATTGGTTCAAGGAAGAGTATCGCAAGAGGCAGAAGGCTCTGGTGGATCATAGGATCCTCGAAAACAGCTCCTCTCTGGTCAGAAGACAAGATCAGTTTTGGCTATCTCTTCAAGATGTTGTGACGATCTTTGGAACTCGAACTGATTACCTTAAGAAAGCGCTTGAGATTGCATCAAAACAAAGTAAACTCATCAAAGACGTTCATTACACACGCTTTGGCAACGACGACACTGTCTACCTCTCTTTGCGAGGCATCTATGAGCTTGCCAAGATTATGGTAGAAGTCCTCAAGCAAAACCACAGAAAAGACTGGTGTCGAGATGTTGGCGAACGCATTGAACCCCAGATTCAGGCAATCGTCAAGACAATCCAGGATAGACAAAGGCAGATAGAAAGAGCAAAAGAGCTTGCAAGAAGAAGGGATAAAAATCTCTGTAGAGTTACTCGAAAAACAGCCAGTAGCCTAACGGTTCACCATCTCTACTCTGAAGCGCACTATCCAAAGATTGCAGCAAATCTTTCCAACCTGATTACTATAGCCAGCGAAGTGCATAGCCACTTTCATCAGTGGATGGGAGGTTTCAACGAGCCATGTACAATTGATGACTTCATCAAGTATGTTTTGGAATACTATCCTGAGAACAAAAACCTGATCATCTGGTTGGGACAACAGAAGGCCAGTCTTGGGCCGCAGTTGCCCATTGGCAAGGGGAGAGAGCATGTGCTCTACATTCCTCTCCAGCGTGTAACTTGAAATAACCCATTGGTTATCGGTTGTTTTCAGGTCATTCCAAACCACCTTAGTCAGGTTTGTCCGTCCTTGAGGATCGTTGATCTCTTTTTGGGGATCCCTCTTTCTGCGAGCAATCCGCGTCTGTCTCACTGGAAACGACAGAGGCCATAGTACAGCCAGGGATCCCTAAACCAAGCCCTGATTTAAGATCTCGCGGGAACGGGCGATGGCTGCTCTCAAGTTGGCCCGCTGGGTGTAGCGCATCGTCATGGCGGCAGTTGTGTGGCCCAGCAGGTGCTGGATATGTTCGGGGGCAACGCCGCGATCCAGCAACAAGGTGGCAAAACTGTGGCGAAACTGGTGAGGGGTTTGATGTCCCGGCTCAGGCTCGGTTAGCTTGAGCACAATATGCCGCAGGCCATCGTAGGTGAGGGGGCGCCCCCGGTAGGCCAAGCAGCGAGATTGGGAAACAAACAAGGGATCCGTCGGCGCGCACGGGCCCCGTTCTCGGCTCAGATACTGTTGCAACAGCTCGGAGAGGGGATCCCCTACTGCCACAGTGCGGGGTTTGCTCCCCTTGCCACAGCGCACTTCCAACAGGGATCCCTCAGGGCTGATTTGAAAATCTTGAACGGTTAAGTCCAACAGCTCCTGGGCCCGCAGCCCGCACTCCAGCATCAGGCGAATCAAAGCCGCGTAGCGCAGAGAATGGTTTTGGGCCCGCTGCAACACCCGCTGCAACAACAACCGATCCAGATCGCGAGGCAAACGAGCGGGTAGGCGGGCAGGTCGAATGGCTTGGGTGGGCAGGGGATCTTGAAGGTAGCCCCGTTGGCTGGCCCATTCAAAAAATTGTTGCAAGGCCAACCGCTTGAGGTTGTAGGTGGCCGGGGAAGCGGGCGGATGGATCCGCTGGCCAGAGCGGCTTTGGAATGGTCGCCCTTTCAAGCTGTTCAAAAAGGACTGAACGTGGACAGGCTGCACCTGGGGCAGCGGCACCGGGCAAGTTTTGGCAAACTGCTCCAGAGCAATGCGGTAGGTACGGCGGCTGGCAGGGGCCAGATCCCGCTCCCGCTCCTGCAAAAATTGCGCCGCCAGATGGCTGAGACTGGGAGCAGGGCCGCTCGGTTGAGTCTGTCGAACCTGACCAGGTCGGGGATCCCTCATCTTTAGCCCACTGGCAACCCTCAACCAACTCTATCCTTCCCCTGCGAGCAAGCTCCAGCTTGGACTCGGCCCCTACCCCGGCATCAAATGCTGAGCGATGAAGTCCGTGTACACCTCGCCCCGCAAAAAAGCCTCGTGGCGCAGGATCTGCTGGTGGAAAGGGATCGTGGTGGGCACCCCAGTGATGGCACATTCCCCCAAAGCCCGCTGCATGCGGCGGATGGCTGCTGCCCGGTTAGGCCCCCAGACGATCAGCTTGCCCAACAGCGAATCGTAGTAGGGGGGAATGGTGTAGTCGGTGTAGATGTGGGAATCCATGCGCACCCCCGGCCCCCCAGGGGGCAAATAGGCACTGATCGTGCCCGCGCAAGGCCGAAACTGCTGCTTGGGATCCTCGGCGTTGATGCGGCATTCGATGGCATGGCCCCGCAACTCCACATCCTTCTGGCGAAAGGTGAGGGGTTGACCTTGGGCAATGCGAATCTGCTCGGCAATCAGATCCAGCCCGGTCACCATCTCAGTAACCGGATGCTCCACCTGGATGCGGGTGTTCATCTCGATGAAGTAGAACTGGCCATTTTTGTCCAGCAAAAACTCCACCGTGCCCACCCCCACATAATTCACCACCTTGGCCGCTTTCACCGCCGCTGCTCCCATGCGGGCGCGCAAGCTTGCAGTCAAAGCCGGGCTGGGGGCCTCTTCCAACAGCTTTTGATGCCGCCGTTGAATGGAGCAATCCCGCTCGTACAGATGCACCACATTGCCCTGACTATCCGCCAAGATCTGAAACTCCACATGACGGGGGCGCTCGATGAACTTCTCCAAGTAAACCCCGCCGTTGCCAAAGGCTGCTTGGGCTTCCCCCTGAGCGGTGCGCAGCATCTTCAGCAGCTCCTGGGCATCCCGCGCCACCCGCATACCCCGCCCCCCGCCACCGGCGGTGGCTTTGATGATCACGGGGTAGCCGATTTTCTCCGCCAGCTTCACTGCCTCCTCCTCAGAGGTGATCAACCCGCGGCTGCCCGGCACCGTCGGCACCCCCACCGCTTGCATGGTCTCGCGGGCCGTGGCCTTGTCGCCCATCTTGCGCATCGCCTCTGGCGAGGGGCCGATGAAGATCAAGTTGTGGTCGGCACACATCTCGGCAAATTTGGCATTCTCCGCCAAGAACCCATAGCCCGGATGAATGGCAGTGGCCCCGCGGGTGAGGGCTGCCGAGATGATGTTGGGAATGTTGAGGTAGCTTTTGGCCACCGGGGCATCTCCTACGCAAACGGCCTCGTCCGCCAGTTGGACGTGCAGGGAGTTCTGATCCGCAGTGGAGTAAACGGCCACAGTTCGGATCCCCATTTCCTGACAGGTGCGGATGATGCGCAGGGCAATCTCACCCCGGTTGGCGATCAGGATCTTGGTGATGGGCGGCATGAGGGAGGTTCAGAGCAGAGAGATAACTTGACCGCTAAAGCCAGCAGTCTGTGAACGCAAGGTTAAGTTTAGGTGCTCATCCTACTATGCCAACCAGAGGGAAGAATAGAGAAGGCTGGTGGGGATCCCACATTCAGCCCATCCAGTCGACAACCTAGGTAGGACTGAGGCTACAGGGATCCGGCTGCAGCAGAATCCCAGTGGGGGCAAACTGCGTCACCCAAAACTCTACATCCTGAAACTGGTGACGCAGGGTGTTGCGCACTTGGGCGGCCAGCTCCAGGCTGGGCATGATTCCGAAGACCGTTGGCCCCGACCCCGACATCAGGGATCCCAGGGCCCCCGCCGAGAGAAGAGCTTGGCGCAGTTCCCCTACAATCGCGTACTCCGGCAAAACCACCTGTTCCAAGTCATTGCGCAAACTCCTGGCTAACGCCGGCGGATCCTGACGGCTGAGAGCCGCCAACGCCTGCGGCAAGGTGGGCAGTGTGGGTTTGGGTAGGGCATCCCCTCCCAAGCTCCCCTGACGAGAACGAAAGGCTTGATAGGCCCAGGCGGTGGAAACCCCCAGGTGCTTGGGCTTGGCCAGCAGCACAGGGATCCCTTCCCAATCGGCCAGCGGCTCCAAAACTTCCCCGCGCCCGGTGGCCAGTTGCGTTCCCCCCTGGATACAGAAGGGAATGTCGGATCCCAAGCGGGCTGCCAAACTCTGCAACTCTCCCACCGTCAGGCCCAGCCCCCACAGTTGGTTTAACCCCACCAAAACCGCCGCCGCATCAGCCGAGCCCCCCGCCAAACCTGCTGCCACCGGAATGTGCTTTTCGATGTGAATCTCCACGCCAGCGGCAGAGTGACACTCTTTTTGCAGCAGCTCAGCGGCTTGATAGGCAAGGTTGCGGGCATCTGCAGGCACTTCTGGACGATCGCAGGTGAGGTGGATCCCGTGAGGACGGCTCTTCAACTGCAGTCGATCCGCCAAATGAATGCTCTGCAACACCATCGCCACCTCTGAATACCCATCAGGACGGGAGCCTAGGATTTCCAGGTAGAGGTTGATCTTGGCGCGGGCAATCAGGGTACAGGCTTGCATGGGGTGAAAATCTGGGTCAGCAACAAGTCTCAACTCCCCTTAGCCTGTACAGACCTGATCAAAACACAGACTTATCCGGGGAGGTCTCCCAGCCTGATTCTAGCGGCAGTGGATCCCCTCTCTAGCTGCCAGAGCGAGGCCATGGCCCCAGCCACTCTCCACCGCGAAAGCGCCAGCGGGGAAACAAAATGCGCATCACCACCCAAGCGCTGAGGTAAAGGCAAACCCAGACCACACTGTAGTGGAGAATAAAATCTCCCAAATCAAACCGTTGTCTTGGGATATGAGGCAGACCCACCACCTTCAAGACTGTACCCAAAAAAAGCCCTTCCCAAATGCCGGCCAAAAGCTGAAGGATCCCAGGCCAATCGTGATCCCACATCCACCCCATCAGGTAGTTATAAACAACATCCCAAACACAGCCAAACAGACCCACGTAGAGCAATACCCAAAAATAGGTGAGGCTGCCGCCATGTCCGGTGATCCCAAAATAAAAGGGTAAACTTGCCAAAACACCAACGGTGGCCAATAAGAAAATGCGAGTTTGCCAGCGGCCAATCAAGGTCGGAGTCATTTTTTCCTCCCGCAGTTTTGCCAATCGAGATCATCAGGATCCGTGTCGCTCCCAGTCTGTTTGAGGGAACCTTCTGGCCCTCACCCCCAACCCTTCCCCCTTTGGTATAGAAGAGTTGGGGATCAACGCAACACCCCTTTCACCAGGTTCAACGGGATGGGGAATAGCCATGATGTGTCGCCAACAATAGCGTTGATAACCATAAACATCCGGCAAAATCCAGGAGCGTTGCCCAATGTCGGCAAGCTAGGGGCTGATGTTTAGGGCCCACTTGCACCATTGCCACAGGGATCGGATCCCTTCTAAGCCTTTGACCCCCGGTGCCCGCAGTCGAGCCAGGTGTTCCACCGAGCGATGGGCACAGTACTGTAAACCCAAAAACGTATCCACCGGCGCATAGGGCCCGCCCAAGGTGATGATCCCAGCGGCGTACATTCGCCCATCCCGGTTGCGCATCTCCACCAGCTCAAAGTCGTTGGAGACATGCAAGCGCCCGTGAGGATTGAGGGGCAGGTTGTAGTGGGTAATTAGATCGTTGAGGAGAGGATTGGTCATGGGATCCGAAACCAAACCCGTACAGTCGATAACGAAATCGGCCTCCACCTTTAATTGCGTGTTGTTGTGGGTACCTCGAATGTAGGTTACCGGCTTACCCTTGTCGCCGGGAACCACCGACTCCACCTTGCCGAACACAATCGAGTACCAGCCCTCTCGCAACCCTTGCCGCACGATCCGCCGCCATTTCCGCCGACTTGCTGTCGTGGTGCCGCCCCAAGCTTCCAGCAGTTCGCGCCGTTCCAGGGGGGTCGCCGCTTCCAATTTGGCACGCAGAACTCCTCCCCAAGTGCCCTTGGGCCAGTTGAAGGGCTGAAACTCCCAATGGTTATCCACTGCCCGTTTGGCTCGTCCGAAGCGATTACCGCTTTTGGGCGCACGGCTCAGATGCACCACCGAGATGCGGGGGTTGACTTTGCGGGCTTCGTAAAGGCGTTCCATCACCTGAGAGGCGACGATCCCAAATCCCCGAATTAGGACGGTGCCACCTTGTTTCTCCAACTGCTCATAAACGTGATCATGAGGCTCATAGCCGTGTACCACCGATCTCAAATCTCCTGTTTTTTCGCGAAACTCCTGCAGGTCGTTGAGCAACTTGATGGCCGGATATCCAGTTGCCAAATGGAGATACTTGGCCACCATAAAACGGTGATCCGTATGGCCGGGCCGCGTTGCCGAATAGGCCACCACATATCGCCCATCCTCCGTTTTGCGAATGGCGCGAATATGGCCGTAACACAACATTTGCTCCCAACCAATTCGGGCTGCCTCCCGATCCATTGAGGCAAATACATCCCCCGCCCGCGGCGTATAGGTATCTGCCAACAAGGGCTCACTAAATACCTGCCACAAAAAACCGAGTGCTTCCAACAATCGGCCAGAGAAAAAGGAACGCCAAGCATCTCGCAGGGCATAGCCGGGCCAGCCCCAAATGTTGTCCGGGCAAGAATCGGAGCCAGAGCGAATTCGCTTCCAGCGGGGGATCTGGCAGTTGGTCAAAAGCCGTTCATACCGTTCGTAGGGTTTGCGGGCAATGCTGATGACGCGGATGTGTTCCGGTCTGACCCCGTAGATGCGCAGGGTATCCACCCAGACAAAGCTGCCGATACCGCCGCCCAAGGCCAAATAGAGGGTCTCTTCCACAGGTAGTCCGGTGGCTTTGAGGGCGCTCAGGGCAATTTGCTCAGCTCGAAACAAATCCGGCGGCGGAAAATCCGAGCCAGGCCGCACTTCAGGAAGCTGCTCTGGGGCAAAAACCACCGTGGAAGCCGGGGGAACCTCAAATGCAGTGTCGGGTTGGGTGGCCGGGCGAATCAGTTCGGTGCGCGGCTCCAGCAAAAGAGTAGGGGTGGCGGTCAGAAGGGTGGCATTGGGATCCCTGGGGGACACCAAACCCACGGTGATGCTGTAGGGGCCAAGCTCCACCACTTCTCCCCCCTGGAGCACCCGGCGTGCCTGACGGATTTTTTCCCCATTGATGCGGCTGCCGTTGGCACTGCGATCTTCATAGATGACCTGGCCATCCTCACCGAGATAGACGAGGGCGTGATAACGGGAGATCTCCTGGCTGGCAAACACAGCCCGCGCCACTTCTCGACCTTGCCATTCCTGTGGCAATTGGGCCAGCTCCCTGCCCAAGGCAAGAGGCAATGGAAAAATCAGCTCCTGCTGTTCTTCGGTGATGGGATCTTCCCAGCTCAGTTGAATTTGCATAGCTTCTGCTCACCTTTACAAAGATCATGTACAAAGATCATGAAGAGGCCATTGAGAAAACACAGAACAGCGCGACCTCACAGGTCACTTTTGGTTTGCCCGGGATCCCTTTCTTCAATCCCTTATGGACTTGGATTGGCCGCCGGGATCCGTGGGAAGAATCGTTGCCCTAGGCAGGAGATTGCGGGGCTTTGCCAGCTTCTGGAGGAGGGATCACCAAGGTAGCGCTCAAAACCAAATGCCCACAGTAGGGACAATTCTGGCCCTGATATTCCGGGGGTAGGTAGTGAGGGTTTTCCAGGCGGCTGCACTTAACCTTGAGGGCGTCCAAAGTGCCGCGGCTGAGGGGAACCCCCTGATTCTTCCTGGCCACTTCTATAGACTTCACCCTCAGCACAATGTGCCCCAACTGAATTTGGCTATTGGCCTCAAGCGCAAGCTCTTCCTGAATTATTTTTCGGCCATTCACCCAGACGGGGTTGGGCTGCTTAGGAGGCAAACGATCCCGAGTTAAGTTGCGAATGTGAAAGTTTAAGGTTTTGGGATCAAAATAAAGCCCGGCGTGAACTCCTGAGACCGAGCGAGTTGGGTCATTGAGCACCACATCACAGCTGGGATCCCGTCCAATGGTAACCAGCTTAGAGGGGACAGGCAAAACCGTTTGCGATCGGCGCCGGTCGGCCTCGGTCCATTCTAAAGTGAGTTGACACACGATCCCATTCTCCACAGTTCAGCGCCTCCATTCCCTAGATCGGCTTCAGCATATCCAAAGGTCAGCTTGGGGAAAGCAGAAGATGTCTTTTTCGTCAAAATTGTTATCTTTTTGGATAACTATAACCTACTCCCCTGACCAAAGGCTTGCGCTGATCCGGATCACCTGAGTTGGGATCTCCGAGTTACATTCCTGCTGGAGACCGTGCCCAAACGCTCCGCGCCGCTTCCGCGACCACCCTCAGCTCCTCTTCCAGAGGGAGAGGGGAGCCAGACGGAAAGGTTTCATTCATGATGTTTAGACCATGATGTTTAGAGTGACTACATACTCGACTTTATCCCCACCCGATTTGAAGCAACAAAACTCGATCTCCTCAGGAACGGCGAGGCCGTTCAAGTTTGACCGAGGTGGCCTGATCCCTTGGCCGGAAGCCTCAGAAATCCACCTGAGAGATAGGGCCTAGAGTGAGTTTTGAGTTTCTGGGGATCCTGCAAGACTAGTATCCTCTGTGTCTTTATCCAAACCGTTTTCAAAGCACTCCGGTAAATGGGAAACTGCCGCTGCCCAGCCGCTCCTGCCGATCGAACACACTGATGGTGAGCTGATGGGATCCCGTTTGAGTGAGGGTAAAGCGATTCTGGGTCAGGGTCAGCCCTGTAACGGTGCAGGTGGTCGCCCCAACGAAGCAGCCGGGCAACTGAGCAGCATCAAAAGCTCCCAGGGTTACGAAATTGCCAAGTGGGGTGGTGACGGAAGCCAAAAAGGCGTTGGAACCCCGGATCCCGGCAGGGGCCTCTACCCGGAAAGACACCACAAAGGTTGGAGTTTGCCCCACCAAGACGGTGCGCGGAGAGAGATCAGTAATGGTGAGGGATGGAGCAGGTATGGGAGGCGGCAAGGGCAGAAGATCGCTGCTGCCGGTCGTGCCCCCACACCCCACCAGAACACTGCTCAGCAGCACCAGCACTGGGATCCGTTCATGCCTTCGCTGCATGGTTTTCCTCCACTCCAAAAGGTCTTCTTTTTTTGAGCTTATTGTCTAGAGTTTGTCTCCACCAAGCCAGCGGGCGGAAAGGAGAGAACCTGGTGAGAAGCAGCCTGGAATCCTTCGTCTATTCCCCTTGCAAAAGGTTTTGGCAAGCTGTGGCAATGGCCCAGTCCTCTTGGGCTGAGATCACCAGAACCCGCACCGGAGCATCCGAAGTGCTGATATCGCAGTTGCGGGGGGATCCGGCATTCAAAACCGGGTCGATCTGGATCCCTAAAAAACCCAGATCTGCACAGGTTGCTGCCCGCACCGGCGCCGAGTTTTCCCCAATCCCCCCAGAGAACACCAGCGCATCCAGCCGATCCAAGCTCATGAGCATCGCCCCAATCTGGCTGCGCAGACGGTGAACAAACAGCTCAAAAGCCAGCTCCGCCCGGGCATGGCCTGCCTCCATTGCCTCCAACACAACCCGCATATCGCTGCTCAGGCCGGAAACGCCCTTCAACCCCGATTCTCGGTTCAAGATCCGATCCAGTTCATCCACACTCATGCCCTGGCGCAACTGATGGATCAAAATGCCCGGATCCACTGACCCCGACCGGGATCCCATCATCAAGCCCTCCAGGGGGGTGTAGCCCATGGTGGTGTCCACACTTCTGCCCCCGCGAATGGCCGCCAACGAGCAGCCGTTGCCCAGGTGACAAGTGATCAGCCGCAACTCCTCCAGGGGTCGGTTCAAGATCTCGGCAGCGCGACGGGCGCAATGCTCGTGGTTGATGCCATGAAACCCGTAGCGGCGGATCCCTTGTTCAGCCCAAGCGTAGGGAAGGGGGTAGAGGGCTGCGGCCAGAGGCATTTGCTGGTGGAAGGCGGTGTCGAAAACGGCCACCTGAGGGATCCCCGGCAACAGTTGCCTTAGCAGACGGATGCCAGCCAGCGCAGCAGGGTTGTGGGCTGGGGCCAAGGGGATCAATTGCTCAATCGCCCTCTCCACCTCTGGCGTAATTAAGGTGGGCTGCCGGTACAGGGATCCCCCATGCACCACCCGATGGCCGACGCCGCCGATCTCAGCCGCCTGCGGGAGCAGGGATCCCTCCCCTCGCCAGAGGCTTTGAAACAGCGGGGCCAGTTGGCCGATCCCTCCCTCAGGTGAAGCGGAGGGAAAAGATTCCCACCCACCGCCTCGCCGACGAGTCTGGATGAGGGCCTCCCCCGGCTTGTAGGTGAAATCCACCTGGGCTTGCCAGATGGGCGTGGCCTCCACCCTTCCCTCAACCGTCAGAAATAGGGAGGATTTGAGGCTGCTGGAACCGGCATTGACGACCAGAATATTCACAGCGTGTCTTCGTTGGCCTTCGCACTGCTGGGCTTAAGGCCTATAGCCCGCTTGCTTGAACAGAGCGGTTGACTACCCTGCCGCTAAGGATGACCATAGCATTAAAGCCCTCCTGCAGCTTCCTGAGGCCAAGGCGAACTGCGTAGCGGTAGGACGGAGCTTTAGACCCAATTTTTTGGGTAATCTGTTCCCCTACTTCTGTTGCCCTCCATCCCACTGGACTAACGCTGCTTATGCCCAGAGTCATCGTCACAGATCCCATCGATCAGGCGGGGATCGACATTCTCTCCCAAGTCGCTCAGGTGGATGTGCAAACCCAGCTCACCCCAGAGCAGTTGATCGCGGTCATCCCCAACTACGATGCCATCATGGTGCGCTCCGGTACACGGGTTACCCGAGAGGTGATCGAGGCGGGGACGAACTTGAAGATCATCGGGCGGGCGGGCGTTGGCGTTGACAACATCGATGTGCCTGCCGCAACCAAAGCCGGGATCCTGGTGGTCAACTCCCCAGAGGGCAACACCATTGCCGCTGCCGAGCACGCCATTGCCTTAATGATGGCCCTCTCCCGCCACATACCTGATGCCAATGCCTCTCTGAAATCGGGCCTGTGGAATCGGCAAGAGTTTGTCGGCGTAGAAGTCTACAAAAAAACGCTGGGGATTGTCGGATTGGGTCGGATTGGATCCCATGTGGCCCAGATTGCCAAGGCGATGGGGATGAAGCTGCTGGCCTATGACCCCTATCTATCCGTGGAGCGGGCCGAGCAACTGGGGGTGCGCCTGGTGGACTTCACAACTTTGGTGCAGGAATCGGACTACATCACCTTGCACGTTCCCAAAACCCCTGAAACCACCAACCTGTTCAACGCCGAAACCTTCCGCATGATGAAGCCGACCGCCCGCCTGATCAACTGCGCCCGTGGCGGTTTGGTGGATGAACAAGCCCTGTACGAAGCCCTGAAATCCGGCCAAATTGCCGGAGCGGCTTTGGATGTATTTGCCAACGAGCCCCTGAAGGACTCCCCGCTGTTTTCCCTGGGCAAAGAAGTCCTGCTCACTCCCCACTTGGGGGCCTCCACCGAAGAAGCCCAGGTGAACGTGGCCATCGATGTGGCCGAGCAGATCCGCGATGTGTTGCTGGGGCTGCCGGCCCGCTCTGCTGTGAACATCCCCGGCCTACAGGCAGAGGTGCTGCAAAACCTCAGACCCTACCTGGACTTGGCCGAAACCCTGGGCAACTTGGTTGGCCAATTGGCGGGGGATCGCGTCAACCAGTTGGAGATCCGCCTGCAGGGAGATCTGGCAGAAAAAGATGGTCAGCCGATCGTCATTGCCGCTCTCAAAGGGCTTTTGACGCTGGCGCTGCGGGAGCGGGTCAACTACGTCAACGCCTCCATCGAGGCCAAAGAACGGGGCATTCGGGTGGTGGAAACTCGAGATCCCTCCTTGAAAGATTATTCCGGATCCCTGACGTTGATTGCCCACGGCCCCAATGGGATCCGCTCGGTTTCGGGGGCGTTGATTGGGGAGCGAGAGGTGCGGATTACCCAGATCGACGAGTTCCCGGTGAATGTGCCCCCTTCCGCCAACATGCTGATGACCCTGCACCGGGATATGCCGGGAATCATCGGACGGATTGGCACCCTGCTGGGAGCCTACAATGTCAACATCGCCAGCATGCAGGTGGGGCGCAAGATCATCCGCGGCGATGCAGTCATGGTGCTCAGCTTGGACGATCCCCTGCCGGATGGGATCCTAGAAGAGGTGCTCAAGCAGCCGGGCATCCGTGACGCTTTTGTAGTGAACCTCTAGAATTGTTGATCCCTAGAAAAAATCCCAAATCTCACCTACCCTGGCAAGACGGAGTCTTTGCTTGAACCAGAGCAACTTGTCCCTAACCCTGTCCCAGATCCCAGACTGGGATTGGCCGGCCTTTCTGGAGTCCCTGGGCCATTTTGGTGTGGATCTCAGTCTGGAACGCATGCAAGTCTTGCTGCAGCGTCTAGGACAGCCCCAAGCTGGGATCCCGGCCATCCACGTAGCCGGCACCAACGGCAAAGGATCTGTCTGTGCCTGGGTCAGCCACGTGTTGTGGGCGGCAGGCTATCGTGTGGGCCGCTACACCTCTCCCCATTTGGTGGACTGGCGGGAACGGATTTGGCTGAACGGGGAATACATTTCCGCCAACGACTGGAGCCAAGCGCTGGCCCAGGTGCGAGACTGCCTACAAACCTATGCCCCTGACGAGGCTTCTCCCACCCAGTTTGAGGTTATCACCGCTGCCGCTTGGCTGTACTTCCGCTGGCAAAAGGTGGATGTGGCAGTGATAGAAGTGGGCCTGGGGGGGCGGCTGGATGCTACCAATGCTGGGATCGAGCCAGTGGTAACGGCTATCACCTCCATTGGCTGGGATCATTGGCAGCGCTTGGGCAACAGCCTTCCCCAAATTGCCTCTGAAAAGGCGGGTATTCTCAAGCCAGGGATCCCGGCAGTGTGCGCACCCCAAACTCCAGAGGTCACAGCAGTTATCCAAGCCAAGGCAGAGCAGTTGCAAAGCCCCCTGAGGGTGGTCGACCCTCTACAATGGTCAGAGCCTCAAACCGCCCAATGGCGAGGGCAGCTCCTCACCCTGCCCCTCAGCGGCGATGTACAACTCACCAATGCGGCAGTAGCTCTTGCCGTTGTAGAAACTCTACAGCAACAGGGCTGGCGGATCCCGGATGCCACTGTAGAAAAAGGATTTGCCATCACCCGTTGGCCGGGGCGCCTACAGCGGGTGCAGATTGGATCCCGCCAGTTGCTGATGGATGGAGCCCACAACTTACCCGCTGCCCAGGCTCTCCGTCGCTATCTGGATAAGTATCAACCTGGCCCCCTCACCTGGTATGTGGGCATCCTCACCACCAAAGATGTCCAGGGCATTCTCAGCACCCTGCTGCGACCAGGAGATTGCTTTTTCGCTCTGCCAATTGCCGGCCACTCTGGGACGGATCCCGAGCAACTTGCTCAGCTAGCCCAGACTCTGCAGCCTCATCTCGCCTCGGCACGGGCACTGCCCAATCTCTCCGCTCTTCGGGCTCAGTTGCTCAAGCCGAAAAACCTCACTGAGCCACCAGCTGTAATCTGCGGATCCCTGTACCTATTGGGCCAGGTGATGCAGGAATGTTTGGGATGGGATCTAGCCTGTTGAACTGACAGGTGAAACCTTATGCAAAACCTGAGCTCCTCTCTTATAAAGAGAGAGGAGCTATGAACAAAAACTAGCTCTCAACCACTATCACTTGATCAAGATACTCTCCTACTGATTGGGTTAGGGTGGTGGGCCTGGCACCGAGCTAGGTTGCCAGCAGGTCGCCCTGCCAGTAGGTTCGCCGCTGATGCGTTTCACGTCCGAGTT
>NZ_JBSSCH010000030.1:0-19194 GCF_054059615.1 Thermostichus sp. OS-CIW-33 | reverse complement strand
CGACGTTGGATAACAGTAGTCATGAGGACAAACTTCCCTAAGGAAGCGCGAAGATTGACAACCTAAACTTAAAACATCCGTTAAGTTTCGTCAACCACCTTTTTTGATCCTGAGAGAGGCCATGTCGCTTGTCCGCTGGATTTTAGGGATCCACACCACCACGCCCGTTTTGGGCCTGGCCCTGCTGCCGTTGGAGCCGGGGCTGGGAGAACCCCGCAGCCAGAGCTGGTGGCTGGATCGGGAGATGGCAGCGCAGTTGCACCCCTGCTTGAGAGACTTCTTGGCCCGTCAGGCTTGGTCACAGGTAGCCGGGATCGCTGTAGCTTTGGGGCCGGGCAGCTTTACGGGCAGCCGTTTGGGGGTGAGCGTGGCCCGTCTGCTGGGCCAGCAACTGGGCATTCCCGTGTTTGGCTACTCGGCTTTGGCCGTCCTCGCCCGCCAGGTGTGGCAGGAGCAGGGATCCCCGCCCCAGCCCTTGACGGTGGCGGTGCAGATGGACGCAAAACGAGGAGAGCGGTATGGCGGCGTGTATCGGGTGACAGAAGAGGGTGTCGCTGCAGAAGTGGCCGATCGGCTCTGGGAGGAAGAGGCTTGGCAGGCAACTCTCCGACAGTGGCCGCAAGCTCTATCCGTGAATGCCGACGATTTTGTGGATTCTGCACCTGTGGTGGCGTTAGCAGAATTGGCCCGCGCCGATTTTCGGGCCGGATTGCGCCCTCAGTGGCAGGAGGTGTTGCCCCTTTACGGTCGCCAGCCCCCGATCGATCTCCGAGGGCTGAATCGGACTCCGCCTCCCCAGCGCGAACGGAGTGCCCCATCGTCACGGTAAGATTGGGAAGTCTAAGCAACGGATCCCTCTGCTGACATGATCTCAAGCAACGATTTGCGCCCTGGCGTCTCTGTAGAAATTGACGGAGCTCCCTATAAAGTGATCGAGTTCCTGCATGTGAAGCCCGGCAAGGGAGCAGCCTTTGTGCGCACCAAGCTCAAAAACATGCAGACTGGCAACGTTGTGGAGAAAACCTTCCGCGCCGGTGAAACCCTGCCCGCAGCCACCATCGAAAAAGTCGAGATGCAGTATCTCTACGCGGAAGGGAACAACTTGGTGTTTATGGACATGGAGACCTATGAGCAGGCTCCAATTACCGCCGCCCAAATTGGCTCCGCCGTGAAATATCTGAAAGAAAACATGCAAGTGTCAATCTTGCGCTGGAATGGGCAGGTGATCGATGTGGAGCTGCCCAACACCGTTGTTCTGGAAGTGGTGGAAACAGATCCAGGGGTGAAAGGAGATACCGCCACTGGGGGAACCAAGCCGGCCAAGCTGGAGACCGGTGCTGAGATCCAGGTGCCTTTGTTCATCAAGGTTGGAGAACGGATTCGGGTCGATACCCGCACCGACACCTATCTGGGCCGGGAGTGAGTTCTCCCTCTCCTTTTCGGTTATGGATTTCTGTTGTGGACAGGTGATGCATCAGGAGTGAACCTTCCCTTGGATGTTGTCAATTGGCAGGAAATTCGTCTTCTCCTGGCCGCTCTGCAAGAGAGCGATGTTACCGAGCTAACTCTGGAGTTCAAAGATTTTCGCCTCACCTTGCGCAAAGGGATCCCGACTGAGCTCTCCTCCACCCCCGCCAGTCCGGTTATTGTCTCCTCTGCGCCTCCTCCTGCTCCTGCAGAAGCGCCCCCTCCTCCCACTGCTCCCAAATCCACCCCCAGCCATTGGATAGACGTGACGTCACCAATGGTGGGCACTTTCTACAGCGCCCCAGCTCCAGGTGAACCTGACTTTGTGCGGGTTGGCCAACGGGTGAACAAGGGCCAAACCCTGTGCATCATCGAGGCCATGAAGCTGATGAACGAGATCGAGGCCGAAGCGGCAGGCGTGGTGACCGAGATTTTGGTGAGCAATGGGCAATCGGTGGAGTTTGGGCAGGTGTTGATGCGGTTGGATCCCACGGCTTGATGGGCAAGGGGGTAAACCGGATTTTGGCGACCCAATCTCCCTTGCCTGTGTATACACCAGAGTTGAATCGGATTGAGGGGATGTGGTCGGTGTTGAAGCACTGTATCCGTCAGTTTTCCAGAGCCGGGAAGTATGGGATGGAGCAAAGGATACAGACCGCTTTACTACTCATCAATCCATTCAATCTATCCTGCTGGGAGAAAAGTTGGGGGTGACAGCCTGGGAAACCCTCTCAGACCAATTTGACCAGTCTGCGCGCCCCTTTCACAGCCCTACCTGTGCCCCAGTTGCCGATGGCTCCCAGCTGAGGTTAAGAGAATCCCATAGCCCCCCAGCCCATCATTGACTATGATGCGGGCGTGAGGTGTGAATAAGTACCTAAACGATGGCAACCCAACGCATTTGCTTTGCTCAAGTCTCAGATGTCCACCTGATGCCCGAGACGGGGTGCCGCTGTTGGTGGATGTCCGATTCCCCCCGCCGCCAGTTGGAAGCCGCCGTTGCCCATCTCAACCAGGTGCCCGATCTGCACTTCGTGGTGTTTACCGGGGATTTGGTGGATCAAGCGGATCCGGAGAGCTTTCAATCTTTCCAGGAGATTGTTGCCCAACTGCGGGTGCCCTATTACCTCAGCCTGGGCAACCACGATATCGACACCCTAGGGAGAAAGGGACGCTTCAACCGGGATCAGTTTATCCGTTGGTGCCAAAGCCAATTTCCCCTGTCCCTGGCTCCCACTGGTTACGTCGATTACAGCCTTTCCCCTCTGCCCGGGATCCGCTTGATTGCCCTCGACGCCAGCCTGGGACGCTTCCCTTTGCCTCAGGGCGTGCTCCGCCCCTCCCAACTGCACTGGCTGGGCGAACATCTGCAAACGGTGCCGGAAGAATGGCTGATCCTGCTGATCCATCAGCCGCCCTTCATTGCTCCCACTCAAATGGACGCGGTTTTGTTTCGCAAGTACCGGCTCCTCAGCGAACCAGCCTCGGCGCTACACGCTCTCCTGGCCCGCCACGGGCGAGTGGTGGCGGTGCTGAGTGGCCACCTGCATGTGCCGAAGGTGTATGTCCGCGATGGGATCCCCTACCTGACAGCACCTCCTCTGGTGGGGCCGGTTTCGGCTCTGCGGGTGTTTGAGCTGGAGGTGAACCCACGGCGAGGGGTGTTGCGCTACCACTGGGTTAAGTTGCCGGCATTGGATCCCAGCCCCCTCTGGCACGGCTTGGTGATGGGGATCCGACGGGATCGCTGGGGACAAATCCCTCTCCGGGCCAAGGGATCCCGCTCTCTCCCTCTGCCCGCTGCCGCCTGGTAATCAAAACCCCTAAAGCTTGACCGAATTAGTGTAGATTAAAAAAAGCAAAAATCGTCGAGTTCGGTGTCTTCCCCCTATGACAGCAAGCCTTTCTCCTTCTAGCCGCTGGGAGCTGGCGGCTCAAGCGCTGCGGGAGCAGTATCAACCTCAAGTGGCGTCCCTGAGCGAACGGTTTGAGCCTTTGTCGGCAAGCGACCTGCTCACCTGGGCGGTTGAAGAATTTGGAGATGGGCTGGTGCTGGCCTGTAGCTTTGGCCCGGAAGACCTAGTGCTGATCGATCTGCTCACGGCGATTAACCCCCGTGTTCGCGCTTTTTTTCTGGACACCGATTTTCACTTCCCGGAAACCCTACAACTGCGGGAGCAGGTGTTGGCGCGCTACCCCCACTTGCAACTGCAGATCTTCAAGCCCTTGCTTACCCCGGAAGAGCAGGCAGCTCAATACGGGCCAGAACTGTATCGCTCTAACCCCGACCTCTGCTGCAACATCCGCAAGGTGGAGCCCTTGAATCGTGCTCTGGCCGGTTGCACCACTTGGATTACAGGGATGCGTCGGGAACAATCCCCCACCCGCGCCGATATCGGCAAGGTGCAGTGGGACGGCAAGCGCAACCGCCTCAAACTCAACCCGCTGGCTGACTGGACAAATGGCCAAGTTTGGAAATACATCCTTGACCACGGGATCCCTTACAACCCCCTGCACGATCGCCACTACCCCAGTATCGGCTGCCTCCACTGCACTGCGCCTGTTGAGCCAGGGGCGGATCCCCGCTCTGGACGCTGGAAGGGCACAAGCAAAACCGAATGCGGCCTGCATACCTAACCCATGACTGCTTCCTCCATCCTTGAGGTGGCTCAGTTTGAAATTACCCCCGGCTCTGAAGCCGCCTTTGAAGCCGCCATCGCTCAAGCTTTCATCTATTTGCAGCAGACCGGCGGCTACCAAGGGCACCAACTGCAGCGCTGTCTGGAGCACCCTCAGCAATACATACTGCTCGTTCAGTGGGGATCCCTAGAGGCCCATCTGGTCAACTTTCGCCAATCGGAAAACTTTGTCCGCTGGCGTGCCCTCATCGGGCCCTACTTTGCTCGCCCACCCCAGGTGTTGCACTACCAGTTGCTGACCGGATCCCCTTTTTGATTTGAAATAGGGCACCTGTCCACTCTCCACCTAGGTTGACCCCAATGGGACAGGTTAAGATGTGATATTATTTGTTTCCGGCCTTCAGGCAGATGCACAGCGGCATCGCTCATAGGGGCTGTTAACTCAGTGGTAGAGTACCACCTTGACACGGTGGGAGCCGCTGGTTCAATTCCAGCACAGCCCATGTCCTTGACAGAAGCTGACAAAGGTTTGCTCCAGGATCAGGTTACAGTGCTGAGCCTAGCCCTCCCCTGCAGATCCTGTGAAACTGGGGATCCCTCGCCGCCACGGACTCTATTGGTAGATGTTGGCCGCTTTTAACATGTGGTAGGTGATCAGCAACTGAGTCAAAGCCAGGGGATAGCTCTGGAGCAGCTCGCCGGTGGTGCCGATCAATTGGCCGATATTGGGGTTTCCCTCTAAGCTACAGAACTTGCCCAGGTAAGGGATTTCGTTGCAGAGCATCCGCTCCAGCTCAATCACTTGGCTGGCCGTAGCATGGGCATCAATCTGCAAAACATCGACGGGCTTGCCCATATCCCGATCCAAATCCAAACGAATGGCAGAGCTGAGGTGACTGTCGCGGGCATTGAGGATTTGCCAAAAATCTGGGTGAGGAATGGTGGGGCGCAGCACCAGGCGCGCATTCAGCAATACCTCGTCTTGGTTGGATCCCTCTTGGGGCGGGTAAAAGGTGACCACTACATCGGCCCATTGGCGCTGTGGACGAATAAAAGCCTCTGAGTCGGGTTCGCGCTTTTTGAGCTCTTCTCGCACTTGCTCTTCGGTATATCCGCGCTTGCGGGTGTCCCGCTTAATCTTCCAAAGGGCTCGTAAATGTTCTGGGGGAGCCAAATAAACCTTGACATCGTAGCTATCCCGCATACCACGGGTAAAGTAGCCCAGCAGCCCTTCGACAATCACGTATTTGTTGGGCTTGACATACTCTGGCGGGTCAAAGGTGCCGGTGCTGTGGTTGTAGACGGGCTTTAGGATCGGCTGGCCGGTGCGCAGGAGCGTCAGGTGCTGCTGAACGATATCCAGGTAGTTGCAGTCGGGATGGAGGGCTGTAATCCCCAGTTCAGCGCGTTGTTTGCGGTCGTAGCGGTGGTAGTCGTCGGTGCAGATGACAGTGACGTTTTCTTCCCCCAAGACTTGGGCAATGCCACGGGTGAGGGTGGTTTTTCCAGCAGCACTATCACCAACAATACCCAGAATAATCGGGCGCTGAGCCACGGATCCCTCTCCTGAATCGTGAACCTGGGGCGGAGAACTCCCAACAACACCGGCCAAACTCAACTTCGTTTCGACCTGCGGATGGCCCCGATCAGAGAACAGGGATTGTCGGTCAGCAAACGAAGTTAAGCAAGCATTATCGGCTCTGGAGGGTATTGGGGCAAGAGAACGTTACAGCTTTTTTCAGCGGAGCCCTATGGATCCCTATACTGGAGTAGGAGCACTGGAAGGCATCAGAGCAGCAAGGGTAGCATTAGGTCAGACCGCTAGAGGGGGAAGCAACCGATGGGATTGTTCGATCGGGTCAGCCGAATCATTAGATCCAATATCAATGCGCTGGTCAGCAGCGCCGAGGATCCGGAGAAAATCCTGAACCAGACCATTCAGGACATGTCTGAGGATCACTACCAGATGCGGCAAGCGGTTGCCCAGGCCATTGCTGCCCAGAAGCGGATAGAGCGGCAGTATGAGCAAGCACAGCAGAGTGTTGATGAGTGGCAAAGACGCGCCGAGTTGGCCCTGCGCAACAACAACGAAGCTTTGGCTCGGGAAGCGCTGGTGCGCAAGAAAACCTTTGCCGAGACTGCCCAAAGCCTGAAGCGGCAGTTGGATGAGCAGACTAAGCAGGTGGAGATCCTGAAGTCCAACATGACCAAGCTGGAGAGCAAGATCGCTGAGGCCAAGACCAAAAAGGACATGCTCATCGCTCGCGCCCGCGCCGCCAAGGCTTCCCAGCAAATCAATCAGGTTATCGGGCGGGTGGACGCCACAAGCGCCTTTGCTGCTTTTGAGCGTATGGAGGAGAAGGTGAACTCCCTGGAGGCCCAGTCGGCGGCAGTGGCCGAGCTGGCGGTAGACAATTTGGAAAACCAGTTTGCCGCTTTGGAGGCGGGTGGCTCGGATGTGGATCACGAGCTGCTGATGCTCAAGGCGTCGATCCAGGGTCAGTTGCCCTCTGGGGAGGCGAAGTCCTCAGGCCAACCTTCCACCGCAAGTGAGAGCGAGGTCGATCTGGAGTTGGAAAATTTGCGCAAGGAGATTGACCAGCTCTAACAGGCGGAATGTCGCTCTCCTCCGACTCTCAAGGCTTGCCGGGCTGAGTTTGGGCCGGGGGGTGGTAAGCTAACCAACAAGAACTCTGACAGCCCTTCTGCCGACCAGCAGGGCAAAGTCTGTCAGTAAAGCGTTCCACCTCGAGTGGCAGGGATCCCCAGAGGGTAATCAACCTGCGAAAGGGTCACAGCCTGCTTCCGGCAGGGCTGAGGTTAGTTTGCCTACGGTTTTGTGAGAGAACAAACAGCGATGACAACAGCAAGTATCAAGCCTCTCTTGGATGCCAAGCAACTGTTGCAGGCTTATGCGTCTGGCCAACGGGATTTTTCGGGCTCCAACCTGAGTGGAGCGCAGTTGAGTGGCGCGAATTTGAAGGGCATTATCCTACGGGATGCCGACTTGAGTGGGGCAGATTTGCGCGAGGCGGATTTGTCGGGAGCAGATCTCTCGGGAGCCGACCTGCGCGGAGCCAAGCTGCGACGGGTGAACCTGATTGGGGCTAAGTTGGTGAAGGCAGATTTGCGGGGGGCCAACCTCTACCGGGCCAAATTGCTCAGGGCCGACCTCAGCGAAGCCGAGCTGAACCGAGCCGATCTGCGGATTGGGGCCGATCTGCGCGGAGCCATCATCACCAACACCCATTTCCGCGGTGCCCTTTACGACGAGTACACCAAGTTCCCGGATGGCTTTAACCCTACGGAGATGGGCATGTAGCCGGAGCTTCCCTCAGGGGATCAGGTTCTGCCACAGTTGGGCCATGCCTTCGGCAGCCGCTACAAAGGGCGGGTTGTGCAGGTCGGGCTTGTTGTAGCGCAAGGGATCCCCTGCCAGATCGGTGACGCTCCCCCCCGCTTGCTCCACAATGCACTGGGCAGCGGCAGTATCCCACTCCATGGTGGGGCCGAAGCGAGGGTAGAGATGGGCAGATCCTTCGGCCACAAGGCAAAGCTTTAGGGCACTGCCCACAGACTTCACTTCCAGAGAGCCACAGAGCTGCCGCAGCCGCTCGAGGAACTGCTCCGTCTCCGGGTTGCTGTGGGAACGGCTGGCCACCACTTGTAGGGGTTCTTGGGCGTAAGGGCAGGTGCGGATGGGCTGTTCGTGAACGCAGGACGGAGTCCTTTCCCTCTTGCAGGCCCCCAGCTTTTGCGCAGCCGCGTAGGTGAGGCCCAGAGCTGGGGCATGGACGACCCCCAGGATGGGGATCCCCGCCTCGACAAGGGCAATGTTGACGGTGAACTGGCCGCTGCCTTCGATAAACTCGCGCGTGCCATCCAAGGGATCCACCAGCCAAAACCGCTCCCACTGTTGCCGCTCTGGGTAAGGGATCCCGCCCGATTCTTCCGAGAGCACCGGGATCCCTGGGGTCAACTCTTGCAGGCCCTGCAGGATCAGGTGGTGGGCAGCCAGATCCGCCTCAGTTAGGGGGGAGGCATCTGCTTTGAGTTGGATCGGCAGCGATTTTTGCCGATAGAAGGGCAAGATGGCCTGCCCTGCTGCTTCTGCCAGGCGGCACACCTCAGGCAGGAGAGCGGCCAGATCTTGAGCCTGCACGGATCCCTCCCCAAGCTAGAAACGCACCGGAATGGCATGGGCGGCCAAGTCGGCTTTGATCTGCGCAATCGTCAGCCGGCCATAGTGGAGCAGCGAGGCCAATAGAGCCGCTTCCGCCCCTCCCTCCTGCAGAGCTTGGCGGATATGAGCACACTCCCCTGCTCCTCCTGAGGCAATCACCGGCACCGACACCGCCTCGGCCACCCGCCGGGTTAGCTCCAGGTCATAGCCGGCCTGGGTGCCATCGGCGTCCATGCTGGTGAGCAAGATCTCCCCTGCCCCCCGCTCGGCCACGGTTTTGGCCCACTCCACCGCGTCTAGCCCCGTCGGCTGCCGCCCCCCGCGCACGTATACCTCCCATCCCCCTCCCTGCGGCTTGGCGCGAGCATCAATGGCCACCACAATGCACTGGGATCCAAACCAGCGGCTGGCTTGAGTCACCAAATCCGGATCCCTGACCGCCGCCGAATTGAGGCTGACCTTGTCTGCCCCGGCCCGCAGCAGTTGCCGGATCCCCTCCAGATCGCGGATCCCTCCTCCCACCGTGAGGGGAATGAACACCTGCTCTGCGGTGCGCCGCACCACTTCCAACAAAATCTCCCGCTCTTCGTGGGTGGCGGTGATGTCCAAAAAGACCAGCTCATCGGCCCCCGCCTGATCATAAGCCTGGGCCAGCTCCACCGGATCCCCGGCATCCCGCAATTGCACAAACTGGATCCCTTTCACCACCCGCCCTGCCGCCACATCCAGACAGGGAATGATCCGTTTGGCCAACATCGCTCTCTCCCAAGGACTCCATACCGCTAACGCGAACAGAGGGGAACAACTGGGGATCGTTTTAGCCGAAGCTGATGACCAGGAAGGGTTCTTGAAACTTGGCCCCAGTCACCTGCCGACCTGCCAAGCTGGGGGGCAAGAACAAATTGCGCCGCTGATCCCCGGCGGTAATGGTCAGCTCCGGGCCTGACTGGCTCAGCTCGATTTGCGCCTTGCTGAAGCCGGGAATAAACAGCTTGACTGTACGGGCTCCCTCGTCGATGGCCACGGGCGGCGGCACATCCGGCACAGCGAACATCCCCCCCACCGCTGCTTCCAAAGCCGACCAATCGGATCCCTGACGCAGGGGGAGTGTTCGTAGTGTCAGCGGGAAAAAATCGGCGGCCGAGACCTCCCCCGGAGCCAGAGGGGTGACCCAGAGGCCACCCACCGTCAGCCCTACCATCTGAGCGCTCCCCCAAAGGTAACGGGCGGTTTGCACGGCCATCGGGTCTGGGGTGGTCACCAGGTGGGCCAGCACACGGCGCGGATCGGCAATGGCCTGTCGTCCCTGCTCCAAGAGGTTAGTCATGCCCCCCAACCGCTCCGGCAGATCCTCCAGAGAGGAAAACTCCACAGTGCTCACCGAACGCAGCAACGGCTCGGCAAAGGGTCGCAGGGTTTTGGCCAAGTCGGATCCCAAAAAAGCTTGGGAGGCTCGCCGCCAGTACCAACTGGCCACCTCCGGGATCCCAAAGGCCCGCAAGGTGGTCAGATCCCCTGGCCCATCGTAGAGAATGCAGTCGTATTGGCCGCTGGCATCGTAACGGCGCAGAGCTTCCAGGGCCAGGGCCTGATCCATGCCCGGCAACACCCCCAGTTCCTGGCCGTAGATCTCCCGGAAAAAGGGGGTGCGCACGTATCGGGCTTCCAGCTCTTTGGCCGCCGTCCAGAACTGCTCCAGCAGCTGGGTTGTCCGCAACTGCACCACGCTCAAGTTGGCAGCAATGGTCACCGGCTCGCCGGAAAGCGGGATCCCGCCCAAAAGCATTTCCAGCCCCGGCCCCGCCTGATGGCCCACCAACAGCACCCGCCGCCCCTGCTGGGCTGCGGCCCGAGCTGCCGCCACGGCCAAGGTGCTCCGACCTGTGCCCCCCTTGCCCAGAAAGGTGAGAATTTGGCTCATTCCCGCTCCTCCCGATTCCGCTCTCCCGCCTCTCCGTAGATATCGATGTACAGAGATTGACCTGCCAACTGAGCTGCGGCCATCATCACCTGTCGAATCGCTTGCAGGGTGCGCCCGCCCCGCCCGAATACCCGCCCCCGATCCTTCGGGTCAAAGGCCAGCCGCAGCCATACCTTTCGCCCGCCACAGGTGGTTTCCACATCCATTTGAAGAGAGGCGCTGCTGAGCAGCGGTTCGATCAAAAGATGGGCGAGAGCCTTGTAGTCTGGCATAGAGAGCTAGACGACAGGAGGGAACAACTGGCCAAGCCAAGCTTAGCCGACCCTAGGCCTCAACCGCTTCCTCAACCTGAGGCTTTTCAACTTCAGCTTCTGGAGGACTTAATTCTGCCGCTGCTGTCTCGGTGGCAGCTTCGCTCAATTCAGACTCGGGAACATCGGCGACCTCAGCCTCGGCCACGGATTCTGTTGCAGGGGCCTCTTCTGCCGCCTCAGGGATCCCAGCTTCAGGCTTGGCCATGGCCGGGATGCGAATCGAGGCAACCACTCCGCCTTCCCCTGCTTTCAACATCTCGTAGATGCCGGCCTTTTTGAGGAGACTGTCCACGGTCTCTGTGGGCTGAGCGCCACAACGCAACCACTTCAGCAAGCCTGCCGTTTGCAAAACCGTCTCCTTGGTGCGCGGGTTATAGTAACCCAGTTCCTCTAGCGGACGGGCTTCACGGCGGCTTTTACTTTCAATGGCGATGATGCGATAGCTGGGTTGCCGCTTTTTTCCGTAGCGCTTGAGCCGCAATTTGACCATGGGGTATCCACTCCTTGGGGGACGCTCCGCAAGCTGTAAAGATCCAAAAAATCCAAAAAAGAGTTCGCCTAGACCCGCCAAGCCTGCTGAAGCTCCAGAGCCTCGCTCCGAGCCTTTGGCGTTTGGCCGGTAGACACAGGCTTTCTATTTTAAGCGATTTTCTGCTTGACTGGAACTTGACTGGAAAATGTCCGACCCCGGTTTGGAAGGCAACCTTACATGGCAGAGTTGAAGAGAAAACCCTACACTCAGCAGCAACTCCCATGATCAACTACGCCGATTTGACAGACGAGCAGCGCCAGCTCTACCTCAAGGCCCTGATCGCGGTGGCCCGAGTAGATGGCCAGTTGGACGAAGAAGAAACCTCTTTCTTCATGCAAATCGCAGAAGGGGTAGGCATCGAAGCGCCACTGGCCCAGACCTATCTGGCGGATGAAACAGGTGCGCCTTTGGATATCAGCGGGATCCCGCCCATGCGCAACGCGGCGGGGGCCTTGATCCTGCGGGATCTGGCGGCGATGGCGGTGGTGAATAGCCAGCTGGTGGAAAAAGAAGAGGAGCTAATTTTCGAGATCGGCAAAGCCATGCAGTTCAGCGCTGAGGAGATCAACGAGTTTATCGACTGGGCCTTCATGGGACTGCAGTGGCAACTCAAAAGCGCATCTCTGCTGGAGCGCTATACCCAGCCCTCCCCCCAACCTTCTGAATGACCTGGGGTACTAGATAGCATCACAACGGCCAGCCCCCGCTGCAGATATTGACAGCCCAGTTTGGCGTTCCCCTGAGCCAAGCAAAGGGAGACTTTCATCAAGTTAAATCTGGCCATCGAGACTTAGCTGATAAAGCGATCCAGAGCCCGCTGCAACTCTTCCAGCTCCACCTCGATATTGCCGGTCTCGATGGCATGGCGGATGCAGTGGCGAATGTGATCGTCCAAAATCAGCCGCGCCACCCGATCCAGCGCTCCCTTGACGGCGGCAATTTGCAGCAGCACATCTGGACAGGGCTGATCCTGCTCGATCATGGAGCGGATCCCACGCACATGCCCTTCGATGCGAGCCAAGCGGTTGGTCAACTTGCGCCGAGACTGGGGATCATGATGGTGAGGCTGGGCCCGCCCAGACAGCGGCGGCTTTTCCAGCGCCAGCTCCCACTCCTCCTCCCAATCGGGTTCTGAAGGGAGCGGTGGAACGGAATGAGATCGAAGTGGGGGGACGGGATCCGACATGAGAAGGGCAAAAGACTGCTTGCATGATACTGCCTGGTTTTCCCCGGGAACGATGGGGTACTCTACAATAGAAAAAGATGTGAAATTTTGTAAAACCTCTCATACTTTGGCTCCATGACCTCTGTGCTCTCCCCCTTTGGCCCTGTAGAAGCGGATCTGGAGCGTTTACGCCAGAACCTAACGCGGTTGGTGAGTGCCAAGCACCCCATCCTGGCCATGGCTGCCGAACATCTGTTTTCGGCGGGAGGGAAAGGGATCCGGCCAGCCATCGTGCTCCTCATTGCCCGTGCCACCACCCCAGATGGAGAGATTACCCCACGGCATTGGCGCTTGGCAGAGATTACTGAGATGATCCACACGGCCAGCTTGGTTCACGACGATGTCATCGACGCTGCCGACGTGCGACGGGGCATCGATACGGTGAATACCCTCTTCGACAATCGGATAGCCGTGCTGGCGGGGGATTACCTCTTCGGCCAAGCTGCTTGGTACTTGGCCAATCTGGACAACCTGGAGGTAGTGAAGCTCCTTTCCAAAGTAATCATGGATTTGCCGGAGGGAGAGGTGCGCCAGAGCCTCACCCGCTTCGACCCGGATGTGTCGATGGAAGACTACCTGGCCAAGAGCTTCTACAAAACGGCCTCCCTCATGTCCGGCAGTTCCAAGGCTGCTGGCCTGCTGAGCGGGGTTAGCGAGGAAGTGGCGGATCGCCTGTTCGATTTTGGGCGGGATCTGGGCATTGCTTTTCAGATTGTCGACGATCTGCTGGATTTCACCGCTTCGGCAGAGACGCTTGGCAAGCCTGTGGGATCCGACCTCATCCAGGGCAACCTCACTGCACCCGTTCTGTTTGCCCTAGAGGAATTTCCCCAGATGCGAGAGCTCATTCTCAGGGAGCTGTCCAACCCGCAAGACCTGAAGCAGGCCCTGGAGTGGGTGTATCAAAGCGAAGGGATCCCACGCTCTCGTCAGTTGGCCCGCGACTACGCCCAGCGGGCTGCCGAAGCGCTGTATAGCCTGCCGGACTCTGCGGCGCGTCGTGCTTTGTTTCAGATGGTGGACTATGTGCTGGAGCGGCTGCACTGAGCAGTCCCGACAGGGTCAAGCTGGCTTTCTACCGGGCTGTGTTGCCCAACACTTGGGCCTCTGGAAGAAGCTCAGGATATTCTGGCGGGGCGAAAAAGTGTAGGCGATTTGGGGGCCAAAAGCGAAAAATGGTGTTGCCGATGATGTTTTCTTCCGGCAAGAAACCCCACACATGGGAGTCTTGGCTGTCGTTGCGGTTATCCCCCATCACAAAATAGGAGCGGGGAGGAACCACGAATTCGGATCCCTGATTGGGAACTCCAGGACAGCGCTCGCCAGGGCAAGAATAGTCGGGGGGGGCATAGATGTAGTCTTCCCGCAGCGGGATCCCGTTGATGATGACCTCACCGTTGGCGATGCGAATGCGATCTCCCGGCAGGCCGATCACCCGCTTGATGTAGGCCCCGTCGAAGTTCAGTTTGGCGGGAGGGTTGAAAACAATAATATCGCCTCGTCTGGGCGAACCAAAGCGGTAGCTGACCTTTTCCACCACCAGCCGATCCCCTTCTTCCAGAGTGGGCAGCATCGAATCGGAGGGGATCCAACGCGCCTCTGCCACAAAGGTGCGAATGCCGAAGGCCAGCAACAGAGCCAGCACCACCGTCAGAAGGTTTTCCCGTTGCGCCTGCCACCAGCTGCGGGATCCCGAGCTGGCAGGGGTTTCCCCTGATGGCGACTGGGGCTTGGGCAGAGGAGTTGGATCTTTTGACGGCATGGAAGCTAACGAACAAGACTTCACGATCTCAAGATTACCGCACCCAATCCAGGGCAGCAGAATGGGATGCCCTCCCATTAAACCCCTGCCGGAGAGACGAATAGCCGGCAATAGCATAGGATGGGTATTCTGGTGTACCGTACTCGCGACTGTTAGCCCCTATGACGATTTCAACAGAAGAGCGCCTAGAGCGAGTCGAGCGCCTGGTCGAGGCCAATAGCCAAGCAATAGCTCGTCTCACCCAACAACAAGAGGAAGTTTTGAGGCGGATCGATCGGCTCTCAGGGGATAGCGAAAAACTCTCGGAGCGGGTTGAAAAGCTCTCGGGCGATGTCGAAAAGCTCTCGGGCGATGTCGAAAAGCTCTCGGGCGATGTCGAAAAGCTCTCGGGCGATGTCGAAAAGCTCTCAGGTGATGTCGAAAAGCTCACTTTTAAGTTCGACACCTCACAAACCATCGGGGAACGGCTGGAACGTCTAGCCACCAGCCTGATTGCCGGTGCCACCATCAGCATCATTGCCGGAGTGATTTTGGTGCTGCTGCGGGAGGGATCCCGTTGAAGGGATGTTGCTCGGGGCTGGTTTTGGGGGGTCAACTGCCGGAATTGAGTTTTTCCCAGTCCTGCTGGTGGATGGCGATCATCTGGGCTTGGGCTTGAATAGCTGCCAACACCTCCGTCATCAGGGGCCAGTCGCTCCGCGGCGGACTGGGGTACTGCTTAAGCTTGTCAACTGTGTTGCTGAGAGCACTTTGCAATTGTTGCAGCAGTTGATAGGTCTGTTGGGCCAAAGCTAGGGTCTCAGAGACGCGGAGGTTATTCTGGCCTTGTTGATATTTCTGGAGAGCTTCCCCTCGCAGGATGCTCAAGATGGCCCCTTCTCTAGAGGCGGCAGTCTGGCCACTTTTGGAGCGCTGCGGTATGACGCGCAACTGCAACACCAGTGGCTCCCCCCGGTACATCCGCTCCACCTCTGCCTGCTGCGGCTCCCCGATCAACTCCGGATCCAGCGCCATCATCCGCTTCATGGCGGTGATCAACTTCGCTCGTATGGACTCGGAGAGATCTTTGAACAGATCCCGCAAAATCCCCTGCTGGCGGTAGCGCACTCGACAAGAAGGCCCCTCTTGAGGCTCCACGAAAATTTGCTCGGCTTTCTCATCCAAAGCCCGCCGCAGCATCGAGTTGAGCAACTGCTGCACTGTCTCTTCTGATTCGTCGGCGGGGACGGACGGAGGCTGGGTTGGCCTCAACTGCGTGGGTGGCCCCGACACGGGAGCAGGAACCTCCCGAGTCACCCGGTTGGCTTGGGCCTGGAGGCGCAGCCGCTCCACCTCTGCCGGGTCGGGGGGATGGCTGAAGTAGTAGGCAATTAAATCCTGCTGCTGCTGAGCGGTGAGAGGGATTGGCTGGACGGAAATCTGGGAATAGGCCAGCATTTTGCTCACATAGTCCAACGCCGCCAAATCCTGGGGATCCACCATGCCCAAGATGAGGCTGTCGGTATCCAGGGCCAAGGGGACGACTTGGTAGTAAATGCAGATCTCCACCGGCAAGTACTGGGCAATTAAGGCCGGCACTCGCGCCCGGTCAACAATGGAGTGTTGTCCCACCGCCAGAGAGGCATCTGGATCTGTCATGGCAAGCCCGGAGTGGATCCCGCACAGGCGAGACGTCGCTACCTGATCATAGAGTAAAGCCTACACCCTCGCGGCCTGAGGCCCATGGCATCCTGGCTCTCTGACTGGTGCAAGTTGAATAATGTAATACTAGGAGCATTCTAGGATCCTCTACACCCAAAGCAGTCAAGCCTTGTTAAGTCTTGGAGTTAACATCGACCACATTGCCACCCTTCGACAGGCACGCCGCACGGTGGAGCCAGATCCGGTAGCGGCAGCGGTGATTGCCGAGCTGGCGGGGGCAGATGGCATTACGGTGCACTTGCGCGAGGATCGCCGTCACATTCAAGATCGGGATGTGCGGCTGTTGCGGCAAACTGTGCGCACCCACCTCAACTTAGAGATGGCAGCCACCGAGGAGATGGTGGCGATTGCCCTGGAGGTCAAGCCCGACTACGTCACTTTGGTTCCTGAGCGGCGGGAGGAAATCACCACCGAAGGTGGGTTGGATGTGGCGGGGCAGGTGTCGCGCCTCAGGGATGTGGTCGGCCAACTGCAGGGATCCGGCATTCCCGTCAGCTTGTTTATCGACCCAGATCCGACCCAAATTGCCGCTGCTGCCCAAGTGGGAGCCCGCTGGGTGGAGCTCCACACGGGGCGCTATGCAGAAGCCTCATCCGAAGCTCAGCGGCAGGTGGAACTTGACCACCTGGAAAAGGCCAGCCAACAGGCTCTTCAGCTGGGCTTGCGGGTGAATGCGGGACATGGTCTTACCTACTGGAATGTCGGCCCAGTGGCGCGGATTCCGGGAATGGAGGAGCTGAACATCGGCCACAGCATTATCAGTCGAGCGGTGCTGGTGGGGCTGGATCGGGCGGTGCGAGAGATGCGTCAGGCGATGGGACTAAGCTGAGGAGCAGGCCCGGCATGAACTCGGAATACTACGGCTACGAAAACTACGTTCTGGATCAGGCGGAGATTGAGCGCCTGTTGGATCTGCTGCCAGCCAGTATGCGGGAGAGTGTGAAGATCTTGCCCGCCTCGGAACGGCAAACGGTGGTGATCAAAGGCCGTCGGCAAATGCCCTGGGAACGGCAGATGCGGCTGTTCATCAAGCCCTACGAGTGGCGGCAATTTACCCCCCTGCAGCGGGCGGGGCTGTTCCTGCACAAGGTGGGCTACTACAGTCGGGCGGTGTCGCGGCAGATCGACTTTTACCTGGCCATAGCAGCTCTGGGGGGGTTGAGCTTGATCTTCGAGGCCGTACAACAGGATCCCGTGGGAGCAACCGTTTCGGGTGGTTTGAGTGGCTTGGCCCTCTGGCAGTTGCGCCGCGACCAAACCAATGACCGTCGTCTGTTGGCTGCTGACGCCTATGCGGTGGATCGCCTGGTGTTGCGCGGGATCCCGCGGCTGCAGGCGGTGGAGGCCCTAGGGCAGGCGCTGCATGTGGAGGCCCGTCTGGAGGGGCGCTCGGGCAATGATCTGCTGGACATGTTGCGCTACCAAAACCTCAAGCGGCTGGCCCAGCGTCCGGCGGAAGACATTGTGTTGAGCTAATCCCGGGTAGAGATGCTTTCTCCCTCGCGGCTGGGATCCCAGGCGGGCCGGTGGGGCCGCCATCTGCTGCAAGTGGCGGTGACCGATTCCACCAATCGGCTGCTCTTGGACTGGGGCCGTCGGTTCCCACAGCCGCTGCCAGTGGGCACAGTTTTGGTCAGCACCCGCCAACGGGCTGGGCAAGGTCAACATGGGCGGGTGTGGCACTCGGAGCCGGGGGGACTATACCTGTCCGTTTGGCTGGGATCCCCGCCTTTGCATTACTCGCTGCTGGAACTGACCCTGGCCTTGGGCTGGGGCATTGCGGGCCGTTTACGGCAAAACCTTGGGATCCCGCTGCGGCTGAAATGGCCCAACGATTTGGTGGTGGTGGACGAGCAGCGCCCGGATTCTCTGCTCAAGCTGGGGGGGATCCTGGTGCAAAGCCGCTTTGGGGGGGGCGGGCAACTGCTGGGGTTGGTGGCCGGTGTGGGGGTGAATGTCAACAACCCCGTTCCCATTGGGGCAATCACCTTAGCCCAAATTTTGGGATCCCCTCTGCACCGCTCACTCGACCGCACCGAGATTGCCGGCTGGGTTCTGCAGGGGATGGAGCAGGGATTCCACGTCTGGTTGCAAGGGGGATTTGCCCCCGTTCGCTCAGAGTACGAAGCCTGGATGGTCAAGCCGCAAGTCCAACGGCTCGAAAGGGGGACTAGCCTCACGATCTTGGGCCTTGCCGAGGATGGAAGGGTGCGAGTACAAACACAAGGGGAGCGACATCTGCAACAGCAGCAATCCATCCGGACGCTTACACCCGACCAAGTTCGCTTGAGCTATCACATGCCGGCGGGCGATAGCCTGTAATTTCTCTTGTGTTTTTTATGTGGCCTGTGTTGAACTCGGTGATGAAGCTTTGGGTTATGGCAGCGCGCCTTTTCTCCCCCCGAGCTCGGCGGCTGCGCTTTTGGCTGAAGCTGGGGCTGGCTCTGCTCTGGTTTTATCCCACTGCTCTGCTGGCCCAGACCCAACCAACCCCTCTGCCCCCGCCGCCTGTGGTGGAACCGGCCCTGGACACGCCTGGGGCAGCAGCCCTGCTGCTGGATGGAGCCATTCCCCTGGGAGAGGGCAGCCCTGCGACCCTTGAGGCAGAAACCCGCCCAGAGACGGTAGTAGGCCGCGAGATCGTGATTGAGCCCCAGAAGAACCATGACCTGGTTCCCCATGCTCAGCCTGAAGGTGGGGTGCCGGTGGTGCTGATGGAACGCAGCTCCGGTCGCCGCATCATTCTCGCCCCCGGCCAAGAGATTCGCATCGAGGATCCCAGCCAGCCCCAAGCTCCTGAACCGGGAACGCCGACGTTGCCTGAACTGGCCGTAGGTGAAGAACGACTGCTCTATCCCTTACCTCACCCGGTGCCGATCACTTCTGGATTTGGCATGCGAATTCACCCCATCCGCGGAGAGCCAGAGTTTCATGCCGGGGTGGATTTGGGGGCCAGCATGGGCACGCCGATCCTGGCCTCTTTAAGCGGCAAGGTGGTCACTTCGGGATCCCTGGGGGGTCTAGGGATCACCGTTGTGCTGGAGCATGCCGGCGGTCGGCGCACTCGCTATGGCCACATGTCCGAAGTTGCTGTAACACCAGGGGAAGTGGTAGAGCGGGGATCCGTCATCGGCTATGTGGGGGCGACCGGAGCGGTAACTGGGCCGCACCTCCACTTTGAGCTGTGGAAGCGGGCGGTGGGGCAAGGTTGGGTGGTTCTGGACGCCACAGATGATCTGAAGGTTGCTGTTGCCCAGCTGCCGGGTTAGCCAGAGCCGGCTTGGGTTAGCATAGGTGGGCGGGCTCCAACTGGAATGCTGGCGCAGGTAACCAGTTGGGTCATGCAGGTTTTGCGGACGTGGCGGAACGGCAGACGCGCTAGACTTAGGATCTAGTGCCGCAAGGCGTAAGGGTTCAAGTCCCTTCGTCCGCATGAGAATCCCCTACTTC
>NZ_JBSSCH010000029.1:0-19979 GCF_054059615.1 Thermostichus sp. OS-CIW-33 | reverse complement strand
TCAGGACTTGGGTCATGGTTCTATCATAACTTCCGCATTCCTCCCGACACTGACCCTACGGGTACAGTGCGGGGCTCCTGCGATTTCTAGCTGAGTGTAGTGGAGGGTGGGTGCTGAAGGGGATCCCTGGGCTTCAGCTCTCCAAATCGGGATCCTCACCCAAAGCCCGCAATCTTGCCGCCAGACGCTCCGCCCGTTGATGTTCTCGCTCCGCCCTTTGGCGTTCTTGCTCGGCCCGTTCCCGCTCCAACTCAGCCCGTTCATCGCCGGTCAGCAGCAACTGCCCTTGGGCATCACACCAGCGCAGCCAGCGAGCTTGTTTCCCCTCAAAAACGCCTTCCCACACCGTCAGGCCCAGCCCCACCTGTTCTAGCCAGGTCTCGGTCATTTCCGCGTAGTGGCGGCCCCGCAGTTCGAAAATGCGCAACTCCTCTGGCCCCAGCTCATGATTGGGATCGAAGACCGCGTAGTAGCTAACTCGCATCTGCTCATAACGGCTCAGCTTGCCTTCCAGCTCGTCGCCTTCGCGGTTGGAGACGATCTCGATCACCACATCCGGCGGCTTGTCAAATTGCCAGAGCAGGTAGCAACGGTTTTGCTTCTCCCACCATTGCTCCGGCACCGTGACGTCCAGGCTGAGAAAAACATCCGGCACAATCGGGGGCCGACCGATGGCGGTGTAGATGCCTACATTTGCCGCTGCTAAAAAGGTTTTGCCGCGCAAAGCGCTGTAGAGAGCTCCAGTCAGGAGGCGCTGCTGTTTTTCCGAGGCAAAGTTATCCACCGGGGTATCATCCTCTGTTACGAGATCGGCGACGTCGGGAACCAGCAGTTCAGTATCCATGGGCAGATGGGGTTGGGGATGCTAGCGATCTTAGCTGCTCACCTCAGGGATCCTCTGCTCCCTGAGAAACAGAGAAAACAGAGTCCTCGAGCAAGCCCAGGTACAATCGAGAAAGCTTTACTTAACGATGATTTCTTTTTCTTCGCTGCTCGATGCAGATCGACATCCGTCCTGCGGAAAACTCGGACAGTGCGGCTCTGCTCCACATTTTGCAAGTGGTCTTTGCGGAGTATCCAGGCTGTGTATTGGACATCGAAGAGGTGCCGGAGTTGCTTCAGCCTGCCACAGCTTTCGCGGAGATGGGGGGATCCCTTTGGGTGGCGCAGCATCAGGATCAAGTGGTCGGCTGTGTCGGCCTTGTGCCCGATGGGATCCCTGGGCGCATGGAGCTGAAAAAACTCTACACTCTGCCCGCAGTGCGCGGTCGGGGTTTGGGTCGGCGTTTGATTGAACAGGCCGAATTTGCGGCTCGGCAGCAGCAGGCGGACTCTCTGCATCTGTGGACAGATACTCGCTTCACGACGGCTCATCGGGTTTATGAGCGGCTCGGCTATGTGCGTCTGCCGGAAATTCGTGAATTGCACGATCGCAGCAACTCTGTGGAGTATCACTACGAAAAGCATCTCCATTGAGGGTTGGGCTGTTGAACTGTGATGCGTTGGTGATCGGCTGTGGAGTGGTGGGCTGTGCCATTGCCTACGAATTGGCCACAGCTGGGCTGTCGGTCATTGGAGTGGATGCCGGGGATCCTGCCGCCGGCTCGACAGGGGCAGCTCTGGGGGTATTGGTGGGCATTTCCAGTCGGCAAGCGGGTGGGGAGACGGTTCAGCTTCGCCTGAAAAGCCTGGAGCTGTTCGATCCCCTAATCGCGCAGCTGGAGGAAGACCTGGGCCGGAGTTTGCCCGTCAATCGGCGCGGCATTCTCAAACTCCTCAGGGAGGAGGAAGTGGAAGCTTGGCAAGAGACCCTGGCGGCCCGCCGACAAGCAGGTTACCGCCTAGATCTGCTCAGCCCTGCCGAAGTGGGATCCCTGCAGCCCGGCCTGCGCAGCGACCTGGCGGCGGCCATCTACTCTCCCCAGGATCGACAAGTCCAACCCAAGCTCCTAACCCAGGCTCTCTTGGAAGCAGCCCAACGCAAGGGATCCCGCTTTTTCTTCCACCAGCCTGTCCAGAAGATTCAGCGCAGCTCGGATCCCCCCTTTCGCCTGCAAACGGTTTACACGCCCGCTCTCACCCTCTCGGCAGGGCACGTCATCCTGGCGGCAGGTCTGGGCAGCTCTCCTCTGGCCAAAGAGCTGGGGCTGCAGGTGCCGCTGCAAGCGGTCAAAGGTCAGGCCCTGCGGGTCAAAGCCCCCGGGATCCCCCTGGGGCCCGTGGTCACCGACGCGGATCTGCATCTGGTTCCCCTGGGGGATGGATCCCTGTGGGTGGGGTCAACAGTGGAGTTTCAGGCCCCCCATCCCGAGCCGACGCTGCTGGCGCTACAAGATCTGTTGGCCCGTGCCATCAGGCTCTGCCCGGCCTTGGCCGCAGCGACTTTGTTGGAGCATTGGGCCGGCCATCGGCCTCGACCAGTGGGACAGCGCGCCCCCATCCTGGGTTGGGCTCCTGGCTACGCCAATCTGCTCATTGCCACCGGCCATTATCGCAATGGAGTGTTGCTGGCCCCGATCAGCGCCGCCATCCTGCGGGACTTGGTACTGAAAGGGGAAACAGCCCTCTGTGATCTAGGGCCCTTTGCCCCCAGACAGGGCTGAGCCCGTATCCATCTTCCGGCTCTCGGCCCGCCGATGGACAGGACATATGTCAGAATGAAAGGCTGCCTGGTTAGGATCGGATCGTCCGTTGAGTAGCCCAAAGGAGAAGAGAGCCTTGCCGAAGTTCGCCCTAAAAGCCCTCTGGTTGGAAAACGATTTGGCTATTGCCGTCGATCAGGTGGTGGCCAAAAACCGCAGCCCCCTCACCCACTACTTTTTCTGGCCGCGGGATGACGCCTGGGAGCAGCTTAAGGCTGAGCTGGAAAGCAAAACCTGGATCAGCGAAGTGGATCGCATCGAGCTGCTTAACCGAGCCACCGAACTCATCAACTACTGGCAAAACGGCGGGCGCAACCGCCCCATCAGCGAAGCCCAGGCCCAGTTTCCCGACATCCTGATCGGCGGCAACTCCTAGCCCTCTCCCCCCTGTCAGCCAAAACGTGACTCCGGATCTGCCCATCTTGCTCAGGCTCCCGTCTTTGAGCTAGATTGGCACTCGGGAGTTTAGAGTGCTAACTCCCTGCTAGCCGAGCCGGAGGATTCCTGGGAACCCCACTCCGCCTGGCAGTACCCAAAGTAGGAGCCCAGTCAGACTTACGAGGATCGCGGATTCTATGGCAAAGCGGATTCTGTTTAGAGAAGAGGCCCGCAAGGCATTGGAGCAGGGCATCAACCAACTGGCGGATGCAATCAAGGTTACGATTGGCCCCAAAGGACGCAACGTGGTCTTGGAGAAGAAGTTTGGTGCCCCCCAAATCGTCAACGACGGGGTCACGATTGCCAAGGAAATTGAGTTGGCCGATCCTTTGGAGAACACAGGCGCCCAGTTGATGCGGGAAGTGGCCTCTAAGACCAACGATGTGGCCGGAGATGGTACCACCACAGCCACCATCCTGGCCCAAAGCATGGTGCGGGAAGGGCTCAAAAACATCTCGGCGGGCGCCAACCCTGTGGCTCTGCGGCGCGGCATTGAAAAGACCACCGCCTACTTGGTGGAGCAAATTGCGGCTCACGCCAAGGCTGTGGAAGGCCGTAAGACCATCGCCGAAGTAGCCACCATCTCTGCCGGCAACGACAGCGAAGTGGGAGAGATGATCGCCAAGGCCATGGATGCTGTAGGGCGAGATGGGGTGATCACGGTCGAAGAATCCAAGTCGCTGGAAACCGAGTTGGACGTGGTGGAGGGGATGCAGTTCGACCGCGGCTACATTTCCCCCTACTTCGTCACAGACTCGGAGCGGATGGTGGCCGAGTATGAGAATGCTTATCTGCTGATTACCAGCAACAAGATCTCCAGCCTGCAAGATCTGGTGCCCATCCTAGAGCGGGTGGCCCGCGAGGGTCGGCCTCTTCTGGTCATTGCGGAGGATGTGGAGGGAGAGGCTCTGGCCACATTGGTGGTGAACCGCCTGCGGGGGGTACTCAATGCGGTGGCGGTCAAGGCTCCGGCTTTTGGGGATCGGCGCAAAGCCATGCTGGAAGATATCGCCATTCTCACCGGCGGGCAGCTCATCTCTGAGGATGTGGGCATCAAGCTGGATAAGGTCACCCTGGACATGATGGGGGTAGCCCGCAAGATCACCGTCACCAAAGACAAGACCACCATCGTGACCGATGGCAGCACCAAGGCGGCGGTGGAAAAGCGGGTGGCTCAAATTCGCAAGCAACTGGAAACCACCGATTCCGAGTACGACCGCGAGAAACTGCAAGAACGCATCGCCAAGTTAGCCGGGGGAGTGGCGGTGATCAAAGTGGGGGCTGCCACTGAAACAGAACTCAAAGATCGCAAGCTGCGCATTGAGGATGCCCTGAATGCCACCCGAGCTGCGGTGGAAGAAGGGATCGTCCCTGGCGGCGGGGCGACGCTATTGCACCTCTCCAAAGGGATCCCGGCTTTCAAGGCCAAGTTGAATGCCGAAGAACAGGTGGGGGCAGAAATTGTTTACCGAGCCTTGCAGGCCCCTCTTTTTCAGATTGCCCACAATGCCGGTCTGGAAGGGTCAGTGGTGGTGGAAAAGGTTTTGGAGAAGGAGATGCCCTTTGGCTTCGATGCCCTGAGCGGAACCTATGTGGATATGTTTGCCCAGGGGATCGTCGATCCGGCCAAAGTGGTGCGCTCAGCGCTGCAAAACGCGGCTTCCATAGCCGGAATGTACCTCACAACCGAAGCGATTGTGGTGGAAAAGCCTGAGCCCAAGCCGGCGGCTGGCTCTGCACCTAAGGGGATGATGTAGTCTTGCGAAAGTGAGCTTTCTGGGAAGGGATCAGTCTTGGATGTACTCCTCGCCAGAGATCAGGGCAGCTTCGGCTTTTTGAAACTCCCTTCCCAAGTAGGCCGCATGGCTGAGCTGGGAGACCACTCTCTCCTGCTCCTTTTCAAAGATCTGTACACACAGTTCTTTGGCCGTGCGCCCAACATACACCCGTTCAGGGGATCGGTTGACGGAGCCCTTTGCCGGGATCACAGCTCCTGTTTCCGGATCGGTGGCCAGCCCCCGCTCATTGATGACGGTGCTGTAGTACTTGGCGCAAATGAGGTTCTGCTCCCGATCCAAGTAGATGACGAAATAGCCCGCCGGATCCAGATCCAGGGGGCGGCGGGAGAGATGGTCGTCAATACTGCGAATCTGCTCGCTCAGGGGCTTGGAGGAAGGGGACATAGAATGGCTGACCCAGAACCACACAGGAGAAACGTAGCCGAGACTACCTTTGGCTGCTCTCATTGTGGCAGATGAACCCAATCTTTGGGCAGCCTTTGGGGTGGTTGACTTCCTTCCCAGCTTGAACGGTGGGGCTGGTCATATACCCGATGAAGGGGATCCTGTGCGGGCCATCCACCTGAGGTCTCAGAGCTTGGATTAGCGCGGGGCAACCCGATAGAACCGAGTGGCCGTCACCCACTGGTCAGAAGGGATCCCCTCGACGATGATGGCGCGGGCAATGGCATTGCCCAGTTGGGATCCCCGCACCCGCACGTCGGCAAAGGAGCCACTCTGCTCAAAAGAGGCAATCTCCTGGAAGTTGAGAGGACGGGGAGAGGCCACCGCCAACACCTGGGCTTGGCCGAAAGGCGGAGCGATGGTCAACCGGTAGCTGGCCCCCGGCGGTGGGAAGGTGCGCACTTCTCCGGCCCGCAGAAACTCGTTGCCACCGGAAAAGCGGTTGGGCAAAATCAGATGGGTACGGCCATCGGCTTGGATGCTGAACAGGTAAACGTAGGCATCGCGGTTGGTGCTCAGGGTAATGGCAATCGGCTCGCCAGGCCGGTAGATGGGGTTAGACCCGCGCCGATCCAGCTCCAGATTCACCCGCAGGTCGGAAGGAACGGGGTTGACAATGATGGAGCGGGTGCCAACATCCAACTGACGAGTATCGGCCAGTTGCAGCCTTTGTAAAGGAGGGTAGATGCCTAGGGTTTGCGGAAAAACAGCGGTGGTCGGAGCCACAGACATCCCCAAAGCCAGCGGTAGGAAAAGCAGTTTGGCATTCATGGTTCACACCCAATCAATGGCTATGTTCATCCTAGGAAGGGGCGCAGGTTATGCGGGTCAGGCTTTGCGCAATCTCCAATCTCTTGCCGCGGCAGTTTCTCCTGCTGCAGATGGCATCACCCAGGGGGAAAAGACGCTGAACCGGCAGGGGCACGGCTCTGTTCTCGGTACCTGGGATGGGAATTGGGAGCCACCGGTTTGGCAAGGGTTAATCTACAGGTAAGGGATCCCTTCCTCACGCCAGCTTCCCAGTCAACCCCCAACTTGCTCATGGCTCACGACAGCTACCAAGAAGGCATCGCAGCGGTACAAGCGGGCGATTTCCAGGCTGCCATCCAAGCGTTTCGCCAGGCGGTTGCTGCCGATCCAACCCATACCGAAGCTCGTTACAAGCTGGCCTGGGTACTGGGCATGAGCGGCTATCTGGATCCGGCCCTGGCAGAGCTGGAAGCCGTTTTGGCGGCAGATCCCAACCATGTGGCAGCCCATTACAATCGAGGGGCCCTCCTCTTGCAAAAGGCCCAACTGGAAGCAGATGAGGACGGACAAATCGATCTGGCCGTTCTACAGCAGGCAGAAGCAGCCTTTCAAACGGTAATGCGCTTGGATCCCACCGACCAACGGGCCTTTGCCTTCCTCAATTTGGTCAAGCGGGCCATTCGCAACCATCAGGCGTCCACTCAGGTCTCCGGCGGCAGTGGCGGGTAAATCTGTGGGGGTTGTGGTCGGCAGCGATTGCACAGCCAGAAACCCATTGCGTAACATAAGTAAAGCCTGGGGATCCCGGCAATTTGGAGAGGTGTCCGAGCGGTTTAAGGAAGCAGTCTTGAAAACTGCCGTGGTTGACGCCACCGTGGGTTCGAATCCCACCCTCTCCGTTTATCTTGAGGTAAAGCCCAACGGGTCGAAGCTACAGAGATTCACTGGCCCAGAGGGGGAGCTATCCACATGACCATCCTTGATTTATCGACCTTGACCACTCAACAGCTCAAAGACATAGCTTGGCAGTTGCGGGGCACTCCCGCAGTGGAGCCCATCTATCGGGAACTGGGATCCCGACCCAAGAGCATAGTGATTGCACCTGAAGATCCCCAGTGGACAGAAAAGGTTAACCAAATCCTCACAAAGGGATCCCTATCCTGACTGTCGCATCCCAAACAAGGCGGGACATGAATTGAGTTTTGGCTGTAAACCCACGAAGCCTCATGTAGCAGCCGATTCCCAGCCCTGCTCAACAGTTGTTAACCTCCGTCCGTATCAGCTCTACTGGATGCTAAACACTTTCATCACTTCATCGCCAAGGTGGTTGATGACTTTGACGGCGATCCTGCCTGATGACGGCTTGGGAAACGGACGGGAGATGGTACTTCTCAAGCTTGCCCAAGTGGCTTCATCGATTTCCGCTTTCAGGGATGTTTTGAGGGCCTTGTAGGGATCGTTGCTGGCACCCACAAAGTAGGCATGGCGAACGAAAAAGCTCTCGTTGTTGTAGTTGGTGTCGATGAACCAGCAGGCAATTTCATCAGGCTCACTGGAGTGCACTTGGCCCGTCTGGGGGTGAAAAATATCTACACCACGGATTTCCACTTGGTATAGACCATGTTCCAACCGATGAATGCAAATGTCTGGTTCCCCAAAGATGACAAATAGGTTGGCTTTGTCGGTGTTTTTCAACGCTGAGGCCATGTGCAGGTCAGCGTTCATCCGGGCTTTAAGAACGGGAATGCGTCCTAGTTTGGTGAACTCGGAAGCATGAGCGTCATAGTTGAACGCACAGGCGATCACTACATCAAATCCGGCTTCTCCGGCTTCCCTGGCGGCAAGTACCAAGTCGTTGCGGGAAACGGTGCCAAATTCGGGACCAATGAAAATGCCTGCCCGTCTTTCGGTTTCGCCTTCGAGGTAGCGTCCTTCGGCACAGATGACATTCCCCGGCCAAGGGATAAGGGATGTAAAGGTGATTTTGTCCTCTTTGTGGGCTTGTTGGACACCAGCGACACGCAGGGTTTCCAGGATGATTTGGGTAAAGTCGGCGGCTTGGGGTTCTGTGGGGGTAGGGTCAATCAGTTCGTCGTTTTCATCCACGACCAGGACACGGTGGGGCGATAGACTTTCGACGGTGAATGGACCAGCTACTCGCACAATGTTTTTATCTTCGAAGGGCTTGTCATAGAGATATTCAAATTCCGCTTTGGCGGCGATGGATGCGTCAATTTCTTTTTGGCGGTTGATGCGGGCATTCCAGAAGCGTTCTAGGGGTTCATGGGTGGCAGAAGACCAATCGGCAGGAGCTTGGCGGGGTACTTCCCATTCCACCAGTTCATAGGCTTTGACCACTTCCCCGCTGGGCATGGTGAAAGTAGCATCGTCGGGAGCGTTGAATTTGACCTGATGACCTTCTCTGCCACCAGTGGTGACGGTGTAGGGGGTGGGATGCCCTCTGAGAGCGGCGTTGAGGTCGGCTAGGGCTTGGAGTACCTGGGGTTGCCACTTTTCATAAATGACATCAATTTCCGTGTTGTTGGCGATGGATTTGAGGGTGATGTGGGGCACTCGTTCATAGACAAAGCCCAAGCGAATGTTGCCGTAAGTAGGTGTGTCGGGGGGAGTTGTGCCAGTCAGTTCTGCTTCCTTTTGCCGTCCTGCGGGGGAGTCTGCCAAGAGGTAGTAGGGATAGCGTGCGCCCATGATTCTGGCTCTAGCTAATGCTAAAGCTACCCGTGAGGTATCAATGGTGATCCACCGCCTGCCCCATTGCTCTGCTACATAAGCAGTCGTGCCACTGCCACAGGTGGGGTCAAGCACTAAATCGCCGGGGTCGGTGGTCATGAGAATACAGCGTTGAATGACCAGGGTCGATGTCTGAACTACATAGTTCTTTTGAAGTTCTGGGCTTGTATCTATCCACACGGTTGTTAATTCTTTGGCATTAAAGTCACTTGGGTACGACTTAGAGCGAATAACATTGGCAACCTCGACTACTCGATCAGCCATTTTAAGGCGATCAAAGCCAACTCTTGTATGCCGCCAATGACCGTTGGGAATCCCCCACTTCCGTCCTTGAAAAGAACGAGGCTCTTGATCTCCAGCACCTGCGGAATGTAGTGGTAGGGTTTCGAATTCGATTTCTGGAACTTCTGGATTAGCTTTATTGTAAATCCGTCTAAACTTTGCATACCTCTTATCTTTTGCGTACCATGTAAGGTAGTTTCCAGTTCTCCGCAATCCAATACTTTGAGCAGTTCCACTAGTAACCTTAAAATCTATAAGACTGATAAAATTCTCCTCTCCAAACACTTCATCCATCAAACAGCGCACCCGATGGACATTCTCATCCCCAATCTGCACAAAAATAGAACCGCTATCCGTCAACAAATCCCTCGCTACCGTCAACCTATCTCTCAGATAAGTTAAGTAAGAATGAATCCCATCCCGCCAAGTATCCCGAAATGCCTTCACCTGTTCCGGTTCACGGGTGATGTGGTCGGGTTTGCCATCTTTGACATCCCGGCTGGTGGTTGACCATTGGAAATTACTGTTGAACTTAATGCCGTAGGGTGGGTCAATGTAAATCATCTGCACCTTGCCCCGCAGTCCTTCCCGCTCCGCTAGGCTTGCCATCACCTGCAACGAGTCTCCCAAAATCATCCGATTTGTCCAGTTGGCTTCATGCCGATAAAACTCTGTCGCTCTGGCATCTTTCGGTAAACCATTGAAGTCTGCAAACAGGTCTAGCTCTCCCTGCACAGCGGTTTGGTTGTTTTGGCTCTGGCGCAGAAGATCATCAATGATCACTTTGGGGTGTATCTTCTCTTGGATGTAGAGCGGCGTCGCACTCACTACTAAATCCGACCAGTTCTGTTCATCCTTGCCCCGCCAGACCAGTTGGGGGTCTAAATCCCGGTTGCGACGTTCATAGGCAACCCGAATGGGTGATTTTTCCTCTTCTGCCATCACCGATTGATGTTCGGCAGTGGGGATGTTAGGGCGCTTGTCTTGGCTATGTCGAAAGGCTTCGACCTTCTTGCCAGAGGTGTTGTTGTTGCTGCGACGGGACATGGCGGTGGCTTTCTGGATGGAATTAAGTCGGCAGTTATGGTTGCATTGAGCTGCTTACCGATTCAGGATATCGAGTAAATAGCTTACCCATACTGGCAAGTTTAGCGTAATAGACGAAAGCTGTGGCAATGATAATCAATGATAATACAATCTAACAGATCCTTGTAGATGCAAATGAATGCGGATGAAAGTGCCTTGACCATGCTAGGCTCCAGCCTGAAAAATCTGCTCAGCCGTGAGGTTTGGTTCAGGGAAAACTTTAGAGCGAATCCGGTCATTGCCCCGAAATAATTGCGCCTGATATTCCTCATTGACCAGTTGGAAAACCGAGATTGTGGGAACCTTCGGCTCACCAATGTACCGACGACCCCCCAACGCTTGGTAGTCAACGATCCAGTATTCTGCAATGCCCAACGTCTCGTAGTCACTCAGCTTATGCCAGTAGTCATCTCGCCAGTTGTTGCTGGTGATTTCAATGACAAGAGGAATAGAGGTTCCGTGGATGAGCGTCGAGGATTTCTGCCACAGGGGTTCTCTGGCCAAGGCGGTACGGTCAATCACCACCCCATCAGGAGCGTAGGCAGTATCCCCTTCCAGAGCCTTGATCAAGGTGTCCCGACCTAGAAAATAGTTGAGGTTGCACCTGCGGATTTCTAATGCCAATTCGATAGCAAGAAAACCACTGATTTCATCATGTTTCCCTGTGGGTTGCATCTCAACCGCAACTCCGTTGTGTAGTTCATATCGTCTGTTAGGTTTCCACTCCAGAAACTCAGCAAAAGTCATTGGCTTAGAAGACACAGCATAGGTAGCAGTCATAGTTTTTCCTCCCTTAAACTAGTTGAAACACCCTGGATACTTTCTGTGAACATTGCCGCCTGTCTCATCCTCTGATGGTCTTTTGTAGCATAGCCATGTAACCTTAACTGGAGCCAGATGTGGGTATCTAGCAGGATCACTTCAGGCATTCCCAACTTGCCTCATCTACTCAAGTGAGGGAGTAGGTTCGTGCCAGGAGCATGTTGCATTTGAATCTTGCTCTAATTCAATATCGCCATAAATGTCTGCCAGGGAAAAAGTGATGTTGACAGATGGCAGCGTAACGATATCATCCAGGGCATGGTAGTCCCTGAAGATCCACTCGACATTTCCCTGGCGGCGGTAGTGTTCTACACTTATTCGAGCTTGGTCGATCAGCAGATACTCCTGTAAAGTTGGGAGAGAGCGATAAGCAGTAAACTTTGCTCCTCTATCGTAGCTTTCAGTGGCAGGTGAGAGCACTTCCACAATCAAGATGGGGTTAGTGACGGTATCCTTGCGCCCTTCTTTGAGCTGAATGGGATTTTGGATCGCCATGACATCAGGATAGGTGTATATCCCAAATTCAGGAATCCATAGACGCTGATCAGCAATAAATGGGCTGTAGGGTTGTTTGCGTAAACCAAGCCATAGCGTTGAGTAGAGCGCTCCCGCAATTATGTTGTGCTCAGGCGTGCCGCCAGTTATCTCAATAATTTCCCCATTGCGAAATTCACGGCGGATCCCATCCGTGCGCTCCGATTCAGCTTCCAGGGCAAAGTATTCCTCTGAGTGTAGGTTTTATGAGGGGTGAGGGCAGTGGTCATGGCATCTCCTCAGGCAGCGGCAGAATGGATCAGGCGGTCAATCAAAGCTTTGAACTCGGTATCAATCTCAAAAACTTCGGTAAACTCAGCAAAAGCCCAGCGCCCAAACTTGCCCAGGTTATTTACGCCAGGGATCCAATAGTTACGCATAGTCAGAGCTTTTTCTTTTCCATCTTCGCCCCGGAAACCTTTGATCTCCACAATCAAGTTGAGGGGATCCGGCCCGCTGTCGTCGATTCGGACGATGAAATCGGGAAGGTATCTGCGCGGGGTAGAGCCGTGTAGATAGGGCACTTCCAAACCTAAGCCCTGGTTTTTGACATAGGCGCGAACGCGGGGATGGGATTCAACCACTCGACAAAACTCAGCTTCCCAGTCGCTATCGTAGATGACCCAGTTAATGTGACATTTATGAGGGTCAGTTCGCCAACGGGTTGTTTTGGAAGTGCTGAAATTGACGTGAATGGTGGAACCGATTGGGTTGTAGGGATCCACAATGGCTTTGATCGGACGTTTGCCCACCAGAGATTCGGTGATGGCAGCCTTGATCCGTTCGCAGGCCATGTCGCTGATTTCTCGGTAGAGGAGTTGGGCAGGATAAGTGCCCCCGGTACAACGGAGATAGCCTTGCATCCAGCGACGGGCAATGGCTTTGAGTTGACCAAATAGATGTAGCTTCGGTTCACCGCCGGGATCCCGGTAGTGGGTGTACAACAGATGTTGGGTGAGGTGATACAGAATAGTGGCCGTACGGACTTTTTCCAAATGCTCCAGGCTCAAGTCCACTCCTTCGCCAAGAATGCCCTCATTGCGGGTGATGGCCGGCCCAACCAACTGGGGCGTCAATTCCAACAGGGAATCGGGCGTGAAATGGGCAGTCAGTTGAGTGTCGGGAAGCTCGACACGGTAGCCTTCAACGCGAGGAAAGGTGATCTCCAGATGATCCCGATCTGGACGGACGGCTTTGACTTGGATGCTTTGAGAGGGCTTGGCCGGGGGAGCTACAATCGGCTTGGCGGTAAAATCAAAGGGGATGCCTAAAATATCGGCGTATTCGACATTGAGCAGTCCTTGTTCATTCAGATCGTAGGATTGGCGACGCAGGGCACGCCCCACCACTTGCTCACAGAGTAGTTGAGTACCGAAAGCTCTTACCCCCAAGATATGGGTAACTGTGCTACAGTCCCATCCTTCGGTGAGCATGGAAACCGACACCACACAGCGGATGGACTCCCCCAGCTTGCCCGGCTTGCCAACCGTGTTCATCACCTCTCGCAGTAGGTCTTGGTCTGAGATTTTCTCTGCAGCGGCAGCACCCTCTCGCTGTTGGATCTCTCTGCGGAACCGTTCGATTTCATCAGCCGCTAGGGTACGGAAGTGCTCGTCTAGGGCATCCCCAGATTCCAATTGCTCGCTATCGATCAGGAGGGTGCGCGGACGGGCTAACCGATTGCCCTGTTCGTCGTAGTTGCGGAATAGCTCCAAACGACCTGCGTGGTAGATGGTGTTGCCCTGGGCATCCTCGCGGTGGAAACCGGCAATAAAGTCATAGACCAACTTCGAGGTGGACGTGTTGTTGCAAACCACAATAAACACAGGGGGAACCGAGATCCCCTCTTGTTCCCAGAGGGCATAGGTTTTGACATAGTGGCCGTAGAGGGCATAGAGGGCAGTTTGCAGCTCGGAAGGAAGGCTGAGGGGATCCAAAGTGCCAGCCGAGCCCCTACCTTTTTTGGGCATCTTTTGGCTGATGTGTTCCCAGAGGTTGCGGAGTTTGGGCATTTCCGCGCCGGGCACATTATCGGCAACAGGCACCCGCGGGAGCTTGACAATGCCACATTCAATCGCATCCATTAGGGAAAAATCGCTCACCGTCCAGGGAAACAGAGTCCCCTCGCGATAGCCGGATCCCTGTAGAAAAAAGGGGGTCGCAGATAAGTCGTACACCCGCAGCACGCCCAACTGACGCTTGACCATTTCGATGCCGGAAATCCAAAGTCGGGCAGACTCATTGTTCTGCTTGGCTTCTTCCTTGTCCTCGCCTTTGAGTTTTTCGACATCTGCAGAATCCGGCCTTTGTCGGTAGCAGTGGTGGGCCTCATCATTGATCACTAGGATGTTTTTCAGCCCCATCAGCTCGGGCATGACCCGCTGGATCATCTGTCCTTCGGTTTCCAGAGTGTTCAGTTCTGGCCCTCGACCTTGCAATAGGCTGCGGGTGCCGGCAGCGAGGGAGTCTCGTTCGCGCAGCTTGAAGGCGTGGTAGTTGGTGATCACGATTTTGGCTTTGGCGATGTCCGGCCACAGATCTGGCGGCACCAAATGCCGGTTGCGGTAGTAGTTATCCGGGTCGTTGGGCTGCAAAACCCTGAGCCGATCTCGAATGGTGATACCGGGAGCAATGATCAAAAAACCGCGGGTGAAAGATGGGCTTTGGGGATGTCGAACCGCATTGACGGTCTGCCAGGCAATGAGCATAGCCATTACCGTTGTTTTGCCTGCACCGGTGGCCAGCTTCAGACAGATGCGCAGTAATCCTGGATTGGCAGCTTCATTGGCATCGGCCAGATGTTCAAGAAAGCTCTGCCCCTCTTTGCCCAGTTTTGGGGCTACTTCTGCCAGCCAAACGGCGGTTTCTACAGCTTCAATTTGGCAGAAAAAAGGACGGATCCCGGGGAAGTTTTCGGGATTGCGCCAGTGTTGCAGGAGCCGGGAAGTTTCGGGTGTCACGCGCCAGTCTCTTGGGTTGGACAAGGCTCGCCAATCCATCACCTTCTGGCGGATGCTGTTGATGAACTGACTTAGCTCATACTCTTGGTGCTCATCCGAGATCTCTTCCGGGTCAAAAAGGGCGAGGCTTTTTTGCTCAGCTTTGCCGCGCTTTTTGGGTTTGGGGATGGGGGTGGCAAAGTCTGCCCGTCGCCGCTGGCTGATGGTTGTTCCGGTGGGCTGGCCGTCTTTGTCCAGCTCCCAGTGCCGAGAAGGGTAGTCGTAGGGCGAGTTGAGGATGGGGTTGGCAAAAAATCGGTCAGACATGGGGATGCTCACAAACCCTCAAGTGCTCTGGCCAAACTTACGAGGCATGGTAGCCCATATCCTTTGAGCTTGTTCGATCCCGAGCTCGCCAAGTCCGGCGACTTGCTGCCCAAAAGGGAAGGGAAGACTGCGGCTTCTCTCGGGCGCAAGCGCGGCCAACCCCTCGGCATCCTTCGCCGACCCTTCTACAATGAGTGACATCCTGCAACCCAAAGTAAAGACTGGCTGGTGGGGAGCTTGCGCTTTTGTTATCCTGTCGCTTAAGTTCCCCTTTTGGCAGGGAAGAGTCGGCAAACTTTGCCTGACACCGAATGACAGCACCAGCCGCACGAAGGTGTGTCAGCACAGTTAGCCTCTATTGGCAGGCTTGGAGGGAGGGTGTGACTTGATGTTTACTTGGCTCTGGACGAAACAATTTTCTCGCTTGAATCAAAGGCTACAGAGCCTAGAGGTAGCCCGCGAGGAAAACCTTCTGTCTCCCGATCTGAGCGCTCAAACTCTGCAGGTGGCCCCCGACTTTTGGGAACGGCAGCACCAAGCCTTTGTCTATGTGGATAAGCAAATGCGAAGGCTCAGCCGTCGCAGCAAGATTTGGGGAGGAATGGCGCTGCTGGCCATTCTGGCCGATGCGGCTTTGATAGTGGCAGGTCTGGCAGCGTTCCAGTCTTGGCAGCAGGTGCAGGCGGATCGCCAATTAACTCGCATTGCCCAACAGGTTGCGGCTGTCGATCCTGTGCAGCAAGCTTTTGATGATCTGGTGGCTCAATTGCCCCAGATGAGCGGGGCAGAGCGATATCGTGCCCTAGAGGCGTTGCAGGCTCTCTCGGCCATCTCGATGGCCTATGGCGGCTACTCCTCCGACGGTTCTGCGGGTATTTCTGTGTACAGCTCTGCTCTCCCAGCAACCCCTCTTGAGGCTCAACTGCAAACCATTTACCGGTTGGGGCAAATGCGGGTGGTGGAGGCGGTGCCGGCTTTGCTGACCAAGCTTGCGGACGATGAACCGGTGGTGCGGGAGGCGGCAGCCCGTGCCCTCGGCCAAATCGGGGATCCGCGCGCCTTGGATCCCTTGCACGATCTTCTGGCCTATGAGCCCAATGAGTTGGTTCAAGATGCCGCTATTGCTTCGATTGCCCAACTGCTGCGCTGAAGAGAGGGTTAGATGGGGGTGGGAGTTGAGGCACTGGGGATGAGTATCGGCAAAATGAGCAGGCTGGGCAAACTGCTGGGGGTGATTTGTTGGGTGTGGGGATCCGCTCTGCCCGTTTGGGCGCAGGATCCCTTCCGCAGCGGGGACAATGCCCGCCCCATCAGGCCGGAGGTGGCGGCAGCTTTTGAAGAGTTCTTCTGTGCAGGCCGCTACAGCCAGAGCCGGGAAAAGCTGGAAATGGCCAAGAAAGCCTCTCCCGAAGAGCCGATGGTCTATGCCCTGTTGGCAGCGCTGGCCTATCAGGAAGGAGATCTGGAAGCATTTGCCCGGTTGGCTACCCAAACCCGACAGGTGGCTGCCGAGCTGAAAAAGACGGATCCCTTGCGTGGCAACCTTTACGAGGGTGTGGGCTACGGGCTAGAGGCAGCCAACATTGTGGTGCGAGATGGGGTGGTCATCGGTTTGCCCAAGGCTCTGCCCACCCTCAATCAATTGTTTGCCTCCATCCGGGCCGCCCAAGCAGTGGACAGCAGCGATCCGGAGCTCAATCTGCTCAACGGCTACATGGATTTGCTGCTGACCTACCGGGAGAAGGCTCTAAATCAGTTTCGGATGGCAGCGCCTGACTATCTGTCCTACCGCGGCCAAGCTCTGGCCTACCGGGATATGCAGCGCTTTGACGAGGCATTGGAGGCGGTGGATCGGGCCATTGCTGCTTCCTGCAACAACCCGGAGCTCTATTACCTCAAGGCGCAAATTCTGGTTTCCAAAGGGCAAGACCGAGAGGCCGTCCCCCTTTTCGATCAGGCCCTGCAAGCTTCCGCCCAACTGCCCCAACCTTTGGTGGAGCAAATCCAGATGGAGCGGGATCGCGCCGCCCAGCGCAGTGGGTTGACCGGCCAGTTGCCGGCCACGCCTAGCCCCTGAAGGGATCCCATGAGCCTGCGCATCAGCGGCAAACGAGCGCTGCAAACTCCCGCTGGCTTGGGCACTCGACCCACCCCTGGCCGGGTGAGGCAGGCCTTGTTCAACATCTTGCAAGGGCAGGTGGAAGGCTGTCGCTGGCTGGATCTGTGCTGTGGGGCCGGTACGGTGGGAGCAGAAGCTCTGTGTCAGGGGGCCGCTTTTGTGGCCGGGATCGAGATTGCCGCCCCTGCCTGCCGCATCATCCGAGCCAACTGGGCCAAGGTGGCGCAGCCGGGGCAATCTTTCCAGGTCATTCAGGGGGATGCCCGCAAGCTGCTCAGCCGCGGCCTGAACTTGGAGCCATTTGATTACGTGTACTTTGCTCCTCCCTACGAGGCCGGTCTGTACGCCCCGCTCCTGCCCCTGATCCCGCCCTTGCTCAAGCCAGGCGGAACCTTGATCGTCGAGCATCGCAGCGGCCATGACCTACCCGAACAGGTGGGATCCCTGCTGCGCTTTGACCAACGAACCTATGGGCAAACGGCGCTGGCTTTCTATCGCAATCTGGAAGAGCAGCTCTAACTGGGAAAGGGGGTGCTGACAAAGCCGATTTCCAAGAGCTGCTGATAGGCTTGGGTGCCCAGCTCGCGGGTTGGGCCCTGGCTGTTGATGACCTGGATCAGCCAGCCCACAGCCTCTTCCGGTCGCCCGGCGGCGCGATAGACCACGGCCAAATCGTAGGCGGCTTGATCCCGGGCTTGGGCGGCAACACGGGCCAGCTCCCGCTGTTCTTCGGAGATGCGGTTTTGGATCCCGGCGAAGGCGCGGGAGAGATCTTGGTGGTAGTTGGAGCGCTGGTTGTAGGCGTTGAACACCTGTTGCAGCAGCTCGACAGCCTGGTCGTAGTTTTGCGCTTGGATGGCGGCATTGGCTTCGGCGGCCAGTTGTTCGGCTCGCAATGCGCTGAGGGCGCTGCTGGGCTGCTCTAGGGCGCGAAACTGCTGCGGATTGGGAATAAGCTGTTGCCCGGTGGGGAGCCGCTGAGCAGTGGCCCAGAAGGTGGAGCCCACGCCCAAGATGAGGCCGAGTAATACGCCGAAAACCAACCGCGCCCAAGAACGGCGCAGAAGGCTGAGCCCCTGTGCAATGGCGTCCTGGCGACAGCCTTGGGAAGCAACAGTAGGACGTCGTCCAATCATGTGCGGGTAACCCCCAAAACCTTTTTTGACCCGTTCCACTCTACCCTACTCCTCGTGCCTTTGCTGCAGCTCAGGGATCCCTTTGGAGCGAGGCTGGGAGGAGATGGGCTTCTTGAGCTTAGGCGGGGAGGGGTTTTCCGGCAGCAACGGTAGGTTGAGGATCAGCTCATACATGCGCAGGTATTCCAGCGCTGAGCGGTGCCAACTGAAATCGCTGGCCATGCCCCGCTTCTGCAGCGCTTGCCAAGTTTCTTTGTGCTGGAAGGCTTCCCAAGCCCGCGCCAGACAGGTGTAGAAGTCCAGGGCTTCGTAGCGGTCAAAGCAGTAGCCGGTGCCGATCCCCTTGCTGGGGATGTGGTGGCTGACGGTATCCACCAGCCCTCCCGTGCGGCGGACAATGGGCACACACCCATAGCGCATGGCGATCATCTGGCTGATGCCGCAGGGCTCAAAGCGGCTGGGCATCAAAAACGCATCTGCCCCCCCGTAGATCAACTGGGCCAGCTTGGGTTGGTAGCCTTTTTGGTAGGCCATTTTGCCCGGGTGCCGCTCGGCCATCTCCCGGATCCGCCCTTCGTAGTAGGCTTCGCCGCTGCCTCCCAGCAAAACAAATTGCGCGTCGCTGTAGGCCAAAAAGCGATCCAAGGCTTGGATGAGCAAGTCGATCCCTTTTTGCTCCACCAAACGGGCCACCATGCCCATCAGAAAGGTATCTGGGTTGACGGTCAAGCCCAACTTGGCCTGTAGCGTGGCTTTGTTGGTCGCCCGCCCGCTGAGATCATCGATGCTGAAATTGGCCTCTAGGTCTGGGTCGGTGCGGGGATCAAACCTATCGATGTCGATCCCATTCAAAATCCCGCGCAACCGTTCCCCTTTCCAGGCCAACAAGTCCTGCAGTCCTTCCCCATGCAGAGGGGTGCGAATTTCCATCGCATAGGTGGGCGAGACGGTGTTCACTTGGTCGGCGTAGAGGATCCCGGCAGCCATGGTGTTGTGGGCAGAAAAATACCAGGGCAGCCAGGTCATGCGCTCCAGTTGCCAGCGCCAGGGCCCTTGGTAGGCCAGGTTGTGGATGGTGAACACCGTGCCAATATCGGGAGCTTGGTGCATCCAGGCCGGGATCATGCCGGTGTGCCAATCGTGGCAGTGGATGATGTTGGGTTTCCAGGGGTAGTAAGTCCAGGCAAATTCGGCTACGGCGTTGGCAAAAAAGGTGAAGCGCCAGAACTCGTCCTCGCCGTAGTAGATGCGGTGGGGAGCAAAGCAGTAGTGGCTGACCAAGTAGAGGGGCACATCGGTGCCGGGCAAAACGCTTTCGTAAATATCGGCCACCTGACCCATGACCTGTTTAGACCAGATGGGATCTTTCGAGCGGGGGTATTGCCCCGGTTCCTGGCCGAACTTGTCCCAGAGAAAGCCATACAGAGGCATGATGATGCGGACATCCTGACCCAGCTTGCGCAAAACGACAGGCAGGGATCCCACCACATCCGCCATGCCCCCCACCTTGGCCAGAGGTGCTGCCTCTGCCGCTGCGAACAAAATCTTGGCTTGAACCACGATGCCCTCCCTGGTGTTGTAGGCTCCGCTCCACCGCCGCGAACGGATCCCGGCTCAGTTGCCCTCAGCCAAAACCCTTCCCATCCTAAAACACAAGGGATCCCTGCGCCGGATGAGCTGATGCAGCGCCTCATCTTGAGGTTATGTTGCAACTTATTGATTTTTCGTAAGATGGAAGGACAGTGCTGCTCAGAACTGTTGTGGGCGCTGCTGTATTGCACTTTATTCGTCGTCATTGTTCTGGAGAGACGTCCTATGACCATAGCGGTAGGGCGCGTGCGTCAGGAGCGAGGATGGTTCGACATCGTCGATGACTGGCTCAAGCGCGACAGATTCGTGTTTATCGGCTG
>NZ_JBSSCH010000028.1:0-20321 GCF_054059615.1 Thermostichus sp. OS-CIW-33 | reverse complement strand
TCTTTAACCGGACGGTTGCGCTGTCTCGCCACTTTGCGAGCGCCTGCCACCCGTCTGCACACCTGTTGAGCCAAGTTACTGGACAAGCCGAACCGGGCTCGAATCTCGTAGTAGCAAAGGGATTGCAGTTTGACCGCGTTGACGATCTTCTCCGGCGTGTTCTGGTTGACCCAGTTCAATGCCTGTACAAAGGCATCCATCGTCGCGTCCAATTTGGCGGCTTGTGACGGGAACGCCTTGAGCTTACAGGATATGGTCAGGACTTGGCTCATAAGTCCATTGTACTTCATCAAAGCGCATTCCTCCCGGCACTGACCCTACGGGTACAGTGCGGGGCTCCTGCGATTTCTAGCTGAAGAAAAGCGAGCAGGAATGGCTCAGTCGCCTGGGAGCCTTGGGCAACCCAACCAACGGCGGATCTACTGCTGGCCAATTCAAATCTGCGGTGGGATTGTTTTCTGGAGAGTTGCCGCTACCATTACACTTTGAGCGTTGCCACCGGAAACTCCCCGGCGGGAAAAGAAGAGGGGGCTGCGTCCAAAGTGGGGGATTAAGGTCATGTTCCAGCGTATTGCTCTCGGCTCTGCTGCATTGGGATTGCTTCTGGCCATACCCGTCCTTCCCAGCCACGGGTTTGGAGAGCCCCGGGTCGTTCCCGATACCCCGTTCTACTTCGACAACCACCGCTTCGATCGCTACCCAGATGCGGTTGTGGTGCGGGTGGTCAACGGCGACACCCTAGTGGTGCAAATCGAAGGGGAACAGAAGATGCGCCTAATCCGGTTGGCCGGGATCGAGGGTCTCAGCCCGGAAGAAAACCCCTATTACCAGCAAGCCATTGAACTGATGCGGGAGCGCATCCTCTACCGCACCGTCAAGCTGGAAGGGGATAAGTTGCTGCGCAACGTAGATGCTACGGGCTTGGTGGAGGCCTATGTCTGGTTAGAAGGCCATCAGATGAACGCCATGTTGGTGCGCAATGGCCTGGCCCGCATCATCCCCTACAGCCACAACATCAAGTACGACAGCTACTACGGTGGCCTACAAGAAAAAGCCCAGCAGGAGCGCCTTGGCATTTGGAGCCGTCTCTGAGTTGGCTTTATACTGAACTTCAGTTCTTTAATCTTCAAGGGAGCAGAGAGGAAAGAGCTTCTCCCTTCTCTCCCGTTACTTCCTCTAGGTTATGCCTAGCCTGCCTTGACGGTTGAACCCACTCCAGCCCCCAGGGATCCCAATCGCTGGGTGAGGCGGCTGCCTCTGGTGACCGGCCTTTTGGGCAGCGTCCTTTTGGTTATTAATCGACTGGCCTTTACGCCGGAATTGCTTACCAGCCAGTCCCGTTCAGATGCCTTGGGGATCCTCCTCAGCGCCGTTTTGATCCTGACCGGCCTGCTGTGGCAGCAGATCCAGCCTCTTCCACCCCAAACGGCCCCCCTGCAGGGGATCCCCGGCTGTGATTGGCATCCCGATCTTTCCGAAAGCGAGAAACTGGAGCTGGCTTGGGCCTCCCATACCCTGCTCAGCACCACCGCCGCCCGCACCGTGGTGATCTGGGTGGGTGGGCGAACCCTCCTGCAACGGGGGATCCTAGCCACCCCCGGCCAGATGCCCTCCATTCAGCCCAAGAGCGTTTTACAGCGGGTCTTGCAGACGGGGCGGCCCGTGTATTTGGTGGATCTCAAGCTGTTCCCGGCCCGCGCCGAGTTCGATGGCCTGTTGCCCCCCGGATCCCAGGCCGTGCTGTGCCAGCCCATCGGCCAGCGAGGGTGCTTGATTTTGGGGAGCGATACCCCACGCAGCTTCAGCCGGCAGGAGCAAGCCTGGATTGCCGCCATTGCCGACAAGCTAGCAGCCACCCTACTCCCCTCTCCCCCTGGGAGAGGGGCTGGGGGGTGAGGGCTAGGCGGCGCTCTCTAGGCTCACCTGGAACACTTCGCTGAAGGCTTTTTCCACCTTGTAGCCGGAGTCGATGGTTTCCAAGGGATCCTTGCGCAGGCGGTGACGCAAACACAGGCTGATCACCCGACGGATATCGGCGACGGTGACCTCGCTCCGCCCTTCCAAAGCCGCCAGGGCCTTGGCAGCCCGGTTGGTGACAATGTCTCCGCGCAGCCCATCCACCTCCAAAGCCGCGCATACCCCAGAGATCTTCAAGCGCAAGTCGGGATCCACTGCCACGTTGGGCAAAAGATGTTGGGCTTTTTCGATGCGCTCCCGCAGGCGCTGCTGGGAATCGGCATACTTGGCCAAAAAAGCCTGGGGATCGGCGTCGAACTGGCTGCGCTCCTCCACGATCCGCACCCGCAGGGCGGCATCTCGCACCGTTTCGATCTGGACAAACATGCCAAAGCGATCCAGCAGTTGAGGCCGCAATTCCCCCTCTTCCGGGTTGCCGGATCCCACCAGCACAAACCGAGCCGGATGACGAATGGAAATGCCCTCCCGTTCCACGGTGTTCCAGCCTGAGGCCGCCGCGTCCAGCAACACATCCACCAAGTGGTCATCCAGCAAGTTGACTTCATCCACGTAAAGGATGCCTCGATTGGCCTTGGCTAGTAGCCCCGGCTCAAAAGCCTTCACCCCCTGAGCCAAGGCCCGCTCAATGTCGAGAGTGCCACACACTCGGTCTTCTGTTGCCCCCAAGGGCAGATCCACCATCGGCACCTGGATCCAAGTGCTTTCCAGCGTTTCTCCCGCCTGCAGGCGCTCCCACACTTGATCGCTCATCAAGTCCCGCTGCCGCGGGTGGCTGTTGAAGGGATCCCCTTTCACCACCTCGATCTGGGGCAGCAGGTCGGCCAAAGCGCGAATGGTGGTGGACTTGCCCGTGCCGCGATCCCCCATGATCAGCACCCCGCCAATGCGCGGGTCGATCACGTTGAGGAGCAAGGCCAATTTCATCTCCTCTTGGCCGACGATGGCCGTAAACGGGAAAACCGGGCGACGTTCCAAATGCATAGGGGCAATAACCAACAATTCATCCCCATTATCCCAGAGGCCACTCCCTTCTGGGTGTCAGATAGGCTGGAAAGGGACTGGAACTGGAACCTAAAGACCAGTTTTCGGTCAAATGGAAAAGCAAGCTCAGTTGTCAGCGTGGACGACGCCCTGGGCTTTCACAGAGAGGAGCAGATAGGATCGAAGCCCGCGGGGTTCATCAGAGTGTTGAACCGGCGTGGGGCCGAAAGCTCACAAAAACCCTAGGCAACCTGAGCAACAGTTGGCGGGTGGGGAGACATCAGCGGTGTCAGGCAAAGCAAGTCGGAGACGGTGGACGGCATTTCCAATCCAAAGCGTGGTCCAAAAAGGGCTGGTAGGTTTGATCTGGGTTTGCACTTGGATCCCTGTGCTCACTGTCTCTCTGGCCGTGGCTCAAACCCCCACCACCTCTGTGGTGTTGAGCGATGAGCAGGTAACAATGTACGCCCGTATCGTCTTGGAGATGGAGCCCCACCGGCAAGAGGCCCAAAAGCGCTCCCAAGCCACGAACGACCCGGCCAGCAAAGATCAAATCCGGCGAGAATTCATCCGCACCGCGACCGAGATCATCACTCGCCACGGTATGACCGTGCCCGACTACAACCGCATTACGCTCTTGATCCGCTCCGAAGAGGGCAAAGCTTTGCAACAGCGCATTGAGGCCGAAATTCTCCGCCTACAAAGCGAGGATCCCCAACCGCCAGCCCGATAAAAGTGACTGGTAAAAGTGACTGGGGCCGGAGAATGAAGATAGGCTGGAAGCGAACGTTGCTGTTCATCCAGTCGAGCGGGGGAAAAAGATGAACGAGCCCATGTCGCCGTCAGTGCGGGCGGCTGTCGAGCGGATGAAGTCTCGCTTGCGCATGACTCGTCGCTTCGGGTTTTGGTTCCAGGCGATCTTGGGGGCGACGGCGCTGCTGCTGTGGTTCGGCTTTTTAATTGGCCAGAATACCGTCTATCGAGATGACTCGCTGGGGGCTATCATCGCCTTCTGGTTCACCTTGTTTACGTTGCTCACCCTGGCAGCCGGTCTGTTCTTCAACTGGCGCTACTTGCTCCACGCGGAGCGCCGCTCAGCTTCTGCCGATGCCTTAAGCCAATTGGATCTGCCCAAGCAGTTGCAGTTGGTCACCTATATCAGCCTCATTGGGGCCTTCCTCGCTCTGATTGGTATGGAAGCCCAAGTGGGCGAGCTGTTGGCGCGCATGTTTTCCCGCACCCAGGCCAACCAGGTGACAGGAGTGCTGCTGCTGGCCGCCAACATCAACGTGACGTTTGCCCACTTCGTCTGCTTGGCAGGGGTTCTCTGGATTACCGGTGTCCTCGACCGTGAGCCCTAGCGCCGGATCCCTGGCCCACCTTTGGGAGTCATTGGCATTTACGTTTTTGACCAGTGACAAGACGGCTTGTCGCTTTTGCCGGGGTATAGCAACAAACCCCCCAACCTGGGAGAGGAGCTGGGGGGAAGCACCTCGGCCCTGCCTGAGTTTCCTCCGGACAAGACCTCAGCAGGAGCGATGGCTTCACTTAAAGCCCACTGCCGCTTGCCAGACAAAAGCCAGCAGGAAAAACAGAACAGGGATGATCGGCAAAATGTCGATCAGCGGGTCAAACAATTCATAGCCTTCCGGCAAACTAGCCAGGAGCACCATCGCTGACATAGCAACAAACCTCAGGGGAAAATGCGGCTGAAGAAACTGCTTCTTTCAGAATTAAAATACAGCTTAACATCATCCAGCAGGGATCCGGACTAAGTTCAAGAAATGTAAAGGAAGTGGCGACCTAGAGAACGCCAATGTTGGAGAGGCCCAAAACGACCCCCACTCCCAACAAATGGCCAAAGCTGGCAACCCCGATGACTTCTGGCCAGGTCATTCCCAGTACCGGCCCAGTCTCTGAGGCCACTCCAGAGGAGGATTTGAAGCTCAAGTAAGCCAGCCCTGTGCAGAGCAGAATGATCACGGCGTTCAGGGGGGACCAGGGGCTGGTTTGAGCGGTCAGAGCCAACAGCGCAACAACAGGCATCATGGTTTCCATCCTCAGCTCAGGTTAACCGACCCTTAGATTACCCCTCCTGCTGGGATCCCCTCGCAATCTGCACATGAATTGCAACAAAACCTCACACTACGGCTTTTCTCTGGCTTCAGGGGCAGTTTGCCGTTGCCGGGATCCTTCAGGAATCCTTGGCCAGGAGAGGAAGGTGCCCCCATGGCTGGGGTTGTGAGGAAAATAAGGCTTGGGCTGAGAAGCTGGGCAGGTCTCTGCCGTATACTAACGAAAGTTAACAAACTTATCTCTTCGATCTCTTTTCGGTGTGATGACTGGGACGCGCTGCCTCGACCCATCCTCTCTGTCTGCACTGTGCGCACCTAAGGATGGCTGCCGATGACTGTTGCTGCTACTGCTGAACCAGCCCAAAAACCTTTCGCATTGCCTCGTGAGCTGTTGGGGCCACCCTCGGAATTTTGGAATCCCACCTTGCTGATGTTTTTGGCTGCGGTGGTGCTTTCGGCCTCTTGCTTTGGCGGGTACGCCTTTTGGCACTGGCCCAAATGGATGGTGTTCTGGCTCAATTTTGTGGCCCTCTATGTTCTGGGCACGGTGATTCACGATGCTTCCCATGGCTCGGCCCACCGCAACCGCTTTCTGAACGAGGCGCTCGGACACGGCTCTGCCCTGTTGCAGGGTTTTGTCTATCCCGTCTTTAAGCGGGTACACATGCAGCACCACGCCCACGTCAACCATCCTGAAGACGATCCCGATCACTATGTCTCAACGGGAGGGCCGCTGTGGCTGATCGCGCCGCGGTTTTTCTACCATGAGGTGTTTTTCTTTAAGCGGCAGCTCTGGCGGAAAGGTCGCTGGGATCTGCTGGAGTGGGGCTTGAGTCGGCTGGTGGTAGTCTTGACCTTTGGTCTGGCCGGTTACTTCGGCTACACTGACTACATCATGAACTATTGGCTACCCCCTGCCTTTATCATGGGGTTCTTGCTGGGCTTGTTTTTTGACTACCTGCCCCATCGCCCTTTTCAATCCCAAGAGCGGTGGTACAATGCCCGCGTCTATCCCGGATGGCTGACCAACATTCTGCTGTTGGGGCAAAACTATCACCTGATCCACCATCTCTGGCCTTCTGTTCCCTGGTACAAATACCAAGCAGCCTACTGGGCAGCCAAACCTGAGCTGGACGTGCGCAACTGCCAGCAAACGCTGGGGATCTGGGAGAAGGGAGAGTTTTGGGGCTTTTTGTACGATGCTCTGATCGGTCTGCACTGGCACAAGCCCACTTCAGCTCACCCCGCTGCGCCAGCCAATCCAGAATCGGAGGGATCCCCTGCGGATCCACAGCTTGGCTAGCATGGTTTGGCCAACGCTGCAAGTCCCGCAGGTGCTGCTGTTTGTGGAAGCGGCCAGCCTGTTGCAGGACTCTAGCCAGGTTTTGTTGCAGGCCGGTCGGGCAACGGCAGATTTGCCGGAGTTGATTGCAGAAGCGCAGGCGCGGGCCGAAGTCCAGGTGCAGCTCCTTGGGATCCCCGCAGACTTGCGGGCACAGGTGCGAGGGATCCTCAGGTTGACCTCGCCCCAAGAGGTGCTGGCCTACTTGCAGGACTTGCTGGACAGGGGATCCGGCCCGGATTTGGAAGCCTTTTTGGAGCAGGCGGGATCCGCCTCTACAGTGCTGCGCTTCCCCCCCCTGTTGGTGGGGGCTGTGGCTCTGGAGGTGTTGCTGGAGCGGTTGGACTTTTCTCCAGAAGAGCGGGCTGTGGTGCAAGCCCAACGGGATCAATGGGAACAGGCCCTGGCGGAATTGGCCATCCACCACAGGGTTTCCCCAGAGCCGCTGCAGGCTGCTGCCGAGACGGTGCTGCGGGCGGCTTCAGCAGAGGAGCTGCTGCAACTGGGTCAGGATCTTTTTCAAGATCTCCAAGATCTCGCTGTTGCTGATTCTGAGCCAGAAGCCGAGCCTCAGGTGGAATTGGCGGGGCCTCTGCTGTTCATGATGGTGGCGGATTACCTGCTGGCCCAAACGGAGTATCCGCTGACCCCGGAGCAGCGGCTGGACTTGCAAACCAATCGCGCCGCGGCAGAAACCCGCTACTTGGCCATGCAAAAGTTGGGCCGCATTGAAAACTTGGCGGAGCAACAGGCTTATATTCGATCTTGGATTGACCAAGCTTCCGTACCGGATTTGCTGCAGGCTTTGGATCGCTTTTTTGCGGCGTCTGAACCCAACTCGTGAGGCCCAGAGATCACCAAAGGTTTGCTATCCCCTATCCTGGAAGCAAAGGGATCCCACTTGAGGTGCGAAAGTGGACTGGGGCAGCCTGTTCTGGATTTTCCTGATCTTCAGCTCTTTGCAACCTCTGCTGAACCGTCGTGCCCAAGAGTTCCGGCGCTTGATGGCCATTCGGGAGTTGGAGCAAAAGCGGGGCAGCCGGGTGATTCTGCTCATTCACCGCCAGGAGTCGATCAGTTTTTTGGGGATCCCGGTTTCCCGCTACATCAGCATCGAGGACTCCGAGCAGGTATTGCGGGCGATTCGCCTCACTCCACCCAATACCCCGATTGATTTGATTTTGCATACCCCCGGTGGCCTGGTGCTGGCTACGGAGCAAATTGCCCGCGCCTTGATCCGCCATCCGGCCAAAGTGACAGTGTTTGTGCCCCACTACGCCATGTCGGGGGGGACGATGCTGGCCCTGGCCGCCGACGAAATCGTCATGGATGCCAATGCAGTCCTGGGGCCGGTGGATCCACAGTTGGGGGGGTATGCTGCCGCCAGTATTCTGCAGGTGGTGGCGGATAAACCCATTGCCGAAATCGATGACCAAACCTTGATCCTGGCAGATCTGGCCCGCAAAGCGATGCAACAGGTACAGAACTTCGTGCGGGATCTCCTGAAGGACGATGTGCCCAAGCGCAAAATTGCCCCCGAACGCATCGAGCCCCTCATCCAGTACCTAACCAGTGGACAAGTTACCCACGACTACCCGATCACTGCCGAAGAAGCCCAAAGGTTGGGCCTGCCCATTTCTACTGAGTTGCCACCCCAAATCTATGCCCTGATGGACTTGTACCCACAGGCCGCCATAGGCCGTCCTTCTGTACAGTACATCCCCATCCCCTATGATCCTCGCCCCGCTCTGCCCAGAGGGGGATCCCGCTCTGGCCTAGGGTGAACTCTTGGCGTAAGCTTCCATAGCTTCCAGGCGCAGCCCCCCTGCCCGGCGAAACAGCTCTTGTCCGGTGTGCAGATGGCGGTCGTCGAAGTTCAGGGGGAAATACTGCAGCTCCTCTAGAGCGTCCTCTAGGTGGTTGAGGGCGTAGTAGAGGCGAGAAGCCACTCCCCCCAGGCTGCTGGGATTGGGGAGGCGGCCAAAGATCTGCTGGGCTTGGGCCAGTTTCTGCGCACACTCTTCCAGATAGTCAGCAAAAGACTGCAACAGGTTGGGATCAAAGGGATCCGCCGCCAAAGCATGCAACTGAGGCTCTAGGGAAGACAGCAGGGGCCCCAAAACTCGGTTTAGGGGGGTGTAGACCTGTTGGATCCAGGCTGCGCGGGCGATGGCTTCGTGGCTGACGGTTTCATGGGGAGATCCCCTCGGCTGAGGGCAGGGTGAGGTGCGGCTGGAATGCAATTGCCGGTCGTAGTCGCGGCGAGATTGCGGATCTTTGAGCACCGCGTAGGCAGCGTTGATCTGGCGGATGCGCTCAGCGGTGGCCCGATCTTTTTTGGCCAGCAGGCTGTCGGGATGGTGGTACTTGACCAAACGACGGTAGGCAGACTTGATCTCCTCCGCCGTCGCCGCCACGGAAACGCCCAAAACTTCGTAATGGGATCCGCTCTCCATACTCCCCAGGCCTGCCGGAAAGAAACTTCCATATTCTACCTGCAGCCTAGAATAAAGGTGAGTTTTCCGGTGCTGCCCCATGTCTTCCGCCTCGCCCCAGGGATCCCCCCATCCTTTCAGTGCCCTCTTGGGGGCCACCATTGCCGTCAGTTTGGGCTACGGGTTCTTTCAACTGCTGCTCTCGATGTTGGCCAAGTTGCCGCCAATTGAGGTGGAGATTGGATCGTTGGCCCGCGGAATCAGCATTCTGGTGCGCTACCTGCTGGTCGGTTCCGTTTCCCTGATTGCCTTCATGTTTGCCATGGTGGGGTTGGGGCTGGCGGCCTATTGTGTGCAATTGCTGGGAGAGCGGCTGACCTCCTCTCAGCGCTGAACCTAGGGGCACAACCTCTGGCCGACTCGTTGGGCGTTTATCATGATGAGCCAGCTTCTTCTCAGCGCAGCACCACCTTGGGGGAGAGCAACAAAGTGAGGGATCCCTGGCGGTAGTCAATCCGGCCTTCGGCAAAGCGCACTTGGGCTAGGCCCGCTTTTTTGAGGGTGATCGCGTGGGCGTTGGCCGGGTTTAGACCAACAGCCGCTTGTACCCACAGGCTCAGATCCGGCTGGTGACCGACCAGAGCCAAAGACGCCAGAGGTTCCCGCTCTGCTTGCCAGCGCACCAGGTCAGCAAAACTGCCCCCCGGAGCCAGCGGCTCAAACACCTCCACAGCTTCGGCCAGGTTCTCGTCCAAAAAGATCTCAGCGGTCTGTCGAGCCCTCACCAGGGGACTGGTGAGCAGGAGATCCCACCTCCAGCCCATGTTCTTGAGCTGGCGGGCAACCTTGCGGCAACGCTTGCGACCTTCGTCTGTAAGGGCCCGAAAGGCATCCTCGACTTCTGGCCGGGGTTCCTCGGCTATGCCATGGCGAATAAAATCCACAGCCAGCTCCTGCCGGGCAGCTTGCTTTTCTGCCGCCCCCTGATAGTGCTCCGCACCGCTAACGCGATAGTGCTCCGCACCGCTAACGCAAACGCCCTCCTGTTGTTCAAACCCAGAGACCATAGAACCCCGTCCTGTCAGCGCGAACGGCACTGTCAAATCTTGACTGCCAAATCTTGGAATAACTGTAACTCTCCCAGAATACTGTGGGAAAAAAGCCCACTCCCTCTACGGCAGCACTCCCGCGACAAAACCGGAAGTCATGAAGAAGACGAGGGGTTATGCAGTCGCTGGCTGACCAGAGTGCGCCCCTCCTGGGTGTAGAGCTGCCAGTAGTTCCAGTAGTTGCCAAACACGGACTTCACATAGCCCCGGGTTTCGGGGAAGGGGATCTGCTCCACAAACACGTCCGGATCCCCGAAGCCAAAGCGGTTCAGCCATCTGGCCACGTTGCCGGGGCCACCGTTGTAGCTGGCCAGGGCCAGCAAGGTGTTGTCTTGGTAAGTGCGGTGGGTGTAGTCGAAGTACCAGGATCCCAGGTAGAGATTGTCGGCGGGGTTGGTGAGGCTGTACTGGGCCAGGCCGATCTGCTGAGCAATCCAGCGCCCGGTGGCGGGCATCACCTGCATCAAGCCCAAAGCCCCCGAGGCCGAGACGATCTCCGGCTCAAAGCGGGATTCCTGCCGGATCAGAGCCGCCACCATCAAAGGATTGAGGTTAAATTGCCGCGACCAGCGGGCCATACCGGGTTGGGCGTAGGGATCCCCGCTCCAGGAATTGTCGGGGCCGGCATAGTAGTGCAGCGGATAGATGGCCTGCCAGAAATCTTGGCGCTGCCTCAACGTCTCCAGCAGGGGATCCGGCTCTTCGCTGAAGCGCAAAGCAGCCACCTGGTTAATGCCCCGCAGGTGATCTCCGGCGCTGTTGCGCAAAATGCCCGTAACAAAGCGCTCGGCAACGCTCATCTGGCGGGGATCCCGCTGCACGGGAGTTTCGCCCTGCCAGCGTTCCCAGGCCAGTTGGCTGGCTCCCATCAAATGCAGGGTTTGCGTAACTGCAGAGACCCCTGGCAACGGTTGGCGCACCGGCTGAAAATCCACCTCAACCCTTTTGCGCCCGCTGTAGAAATCCCCCACCGGCCAGCCCAGTTGCACTGCCGACCGCCAGCCGTAGTAGGTGTGGGGAAACTGACGCAGTACCTGCCGATAGGTCTGCCGAGCTGCAGCCACATCCCCCTGCTGTTCCCGCCATTTGCCCGCCCAGTAGAGCAGTTGTGCCCCCATTTCTGTATCCCGCTGAGCAGATCCGATCTGTTGGGCCAGGGCGATGGCTTGGCTGAGATTGCCTGCTTGTGCTTGGCTCCAGGCCACTGTCCAGGCGGCATTGGCTGCAGCTTCGCTGGCTGGAAAGCGATCCCAAAGGGCTTGCCGAGTAGCCTGGGCCGATTGGGGGCTGGCGTTGCGATCGTAAAGCTGGCTGAGGCTAAGCAACGCCTCTGGAGCTTCTTTATCTGAGCCGGCTCCCACCTGTCGGAGGAGTTCAATTGCCGTCGGCAGGTCGCTCAGTTCCGCCAAACGGCGACGGGTGAGGGAAGCCTCTGGCCCATCGGGGAACTGTGCCAGCAGCGCTTGGTAAGCCGCTTTGGCCTGGGGAAACTCCCGCGAGATCTGGTGGCTGCGGCCCCAGCGGTAGAGGTTCTGAGAGGTGGCGGGGGCACGCCCATAGGCCCGGGCAGCTTTGCCGTACTCCCGTTGCTCCCAGTAGGCATCGGCGAGGATCTGCCAGTCGGAAGCCGTGAGGGATCCCTCCTGAGCCTGCCGCCAGCGATCCAGCAGCGGCGTTAGCCCAGGGGTTTGCGGGTGATGTTGGGCCAAATCCCGCAGCAGGTCATAGCGGTCGGGATCCAGCTCCAGCAAATGCTTGAGGGCACGTCCGGTCAGCGGATGGGTGGGAAATTGCTGCCGCAGCCGATCCACCTGGCCCATCCCCCAGAGGGCATAGGCAGCGACAGGGCTGTGGGGATATTCCTGCAAAATCTGGGGCCACCAGATCCCTTGGGCTGTTTCCTTATCCTGCAACTGTTCATAGGCTTGGGCCCTGAGCTTCCAAATCTCTTCCCTCAGAACCGGCAGGCTCTCTTCCAGCCCTTGCAAATCCTTCAAGGCAGATTGCGCTTGGCCGGCTTGCAGCGCTGCGTAGGCCCGCAGAAAGGCCGTTGTGGAAGTTTGGGGCAGTTGCGTCGGATCCCTGCCTTCTCGTGCAGAGGCCACTTCTACGGTTTCTGCCCAGGATGAGGTGTAGAAGCCCCAGACAGCTCCACCCAGAGCCGCTCCTGCTGCCAGCACACCGGCAGCCCATCTTGTCCAGCGTCGTTTGCTGCCTGTCAGGATCCCCATGCTTTGCCTCCCCACCACCTCTGAACTAAGATACTCAACCCGACTGCGTTGAGCCACCGGACGACTCGATACTTGCAACATGGCTGGAAAGCTCACCCAGCAAGCGGTCGCCGCGCATTGTGGCCAGGCGATAGGCAGGGAGAGATGCAACGATTTCTTCAAACTTCAAACGGCGGTGAAACGGCTCATTTCCCCAATTGCGCTGTCGGGCTTTCGCTGCGGTACACCTTGGCCCCGACACTGCGCAGCTTTTCATCAATGGCTTCGTAGCCCCGGTCGATGTAGTGCAATCCGTGGATCGTGGAGCAGCCTTCAGCCGCCAGACCGGCCAACACCAGGGCCGCACCCGCCCGCAGGTCGGCGGCCACCACCGGAGCGCCGGAAAGGGACGGCACCCCTCGGATCAGGGCCACTCGGTTCTTCAGGCGAATATCGGCTCCCATGCGGTTGAGCTCGGGAATGTGGTGCATGCGGTTTTCAAACACCGTCTCCTCAATGGTGCAACTGCCCTCGCTCAAGGCGGCCAAGGCCATGATCGGCGCCTGCACATCGGTGGGGAAACCAGGATAGGGCAGCGTTTGAATATCGGTTGCCTGACACAGCCAGCCTGAGCTCAGTTGAGCCGGGGCAATGCGCAGCCGGTTTGGGCCTTCCTCTTCCACCCGCAGCCCCATCGCTTGCAACTTGGCGATCACCGCCCGCAGATGATCGGGAATGACAGGGCCAACCGTGAGGTGAGAGCGGGTAATGGCCCCGGCAATGAGATAGGTGCTGGCCTCGATGCGGTCGGGAATGACCGTGTACTCTGTTCCATGCAAGCGGGGCACCCCTACCACCACAACCGTATTGGTGCCGACACCGCGAATGCGGGCCCCCATGGCTTGACAAAAACGGGCTAGATCCGCCACCTCCGGCTCTTGGGCGGCGTTCTCGATCACCGTTTCTCCATCCGCCAGCGTAGCGGCCATCATCAAGGTCTCGGTGGCACCGACGCTGGGATAGTCCAGGTAAATACGGGTTCCCAACAGTTTACGGGCATAGGCATGAACCACCCCATGCTCGATTTGGACCGTTGCCCCCAAGGCTTGTAGACCCCGCACATGCAGATCCACAGGACGAGACCCAATCGCACAGCCACCGGGCAGGGGAACTCTGGCCACCCCCAGCCGCGCCAACAGAGGCCCTATGATGAAAAAGCTGGCCCGCAACTGGCTGACCAATTCATAAGGGGCTTGAGAGGTTTTGAGGGAGCTGGCATCCAGGTCCAGGGTATTGCCAACATGGGAAACCTTAACTCCCAGCGTGGCCAGGATCTGCCCCATGCGTTCAATGTCCAGCAGACGCGGCACGTTGTGAATTCGACAGGCCTCAGGAGCCAAGATGGCCCCGGCCATCAGCGCCAAGGCAGAGTTTTTTGCCCCGCCAATAGGGATGTGGCCACTCAGGGTCTGCTTGCCAATGATTTTCAGCACTGGCCCCATCATCTCTGGCGCGGTTGCCATGCCGGTCTGGGGCGGCGTCAGGCCAGGCTCTAGGGGATCCGCCCCGCTGACGCGATTGTCAAAACCTTTCAATCTCCCTCCTCACCCACAAAAAATAGGCGAACCCTTCTCAGAGAATACTCTGGGGATCACAGCAGCGGCTAAACTCGCAAGCCAAATTGGGTGTGAGGAAGAAGTTCCCATGGCTGCGCTTCTATCCTGCAGCAGCGGACAGGGGAGCGGCTAGGCCAGTTCACCAGATGCAGGTTCTCAGCGAAGGCAACTGGGGGGCAGCCCAACAGCAGGGGGCGGTATGATGGATGCTCAGGGGAAGTGCTTGCAAGGAAAACAGGAAGGAGACAGCCGATGATTGCCACTCAAGTCTCTGCCCAAGAGTTGTTTCGGGCCGCCTATGAAAACCGCTACACCTGGGATCCCGCTTTCCCAGGCTACAGCGCCGAGGTCACCTATTGGGATGGGGAGCGCACATTCGTTGGGCAGGTGCGAGTGGGAGCAGACCTAAAGGCCACTGTTACCGGCGTAGAGGATGAGGAAGCTCGAAAAGCCATTCACAACCAACTTTGGGAGATTGCCATTCACCGGGTGCGCCGCAGCTTCGACGAGACCCATGGGAACAACACCTTCCGTTATGGCCAAACCCTGCCCGATGGCACAGTGGAGATCCTGGTGGGGGGCAAAGCAGAAGGGGATCGCTACCACGTGCGCGATAACCAGGTTACCATGGTGCACCGGCATATCCACGGAGTGGTGGTTACCATCCACACCTTCAGCAGCCACGATACCGGCGAAGGCTATCTTTCCCACCGCTACGATTCCGTCTATCACGATCCCCAAACGGGCGAGCAAAAGGGCGGGCGCAGCCAATTCGAGGATCTGTACACAAAAGTGGGCAAGTATTACATCCTCTCGGAGCGGCGTATCCAGACCGAGACGGAAACCGGCCCTGTGGAGAAGCGCTTCACCTTCAGCAACTTGACCTTGCTAGACGTTGGGGCGTGAGCGACCCGGCATTGACCCCAGCAGGGTAGAGGGCCGGCTCTCCCATTCGTCATTGTTGGGCAGCTACCGGGAGGCTGAGTTCACGCCCTTCTTGGCGGCCAAGCCTTTCTCGATAACGGGAAAGCCAGTCTGTAGGCTTTCAAGCTTTGTTGCAGAACGATCCTCCCGGTTAGAAAAAGCAAGAGAGCCTGAGCTATGCTTTGAATATTCTCCCGCCTGCGATTGGCATGGACAACACCACAGCAAGACCCGACCCGGATGCCGAAGCCCCCATTGGTGCCCCTGACCTGATCATTCGCCCCGCCCAACTGGGGGATCTGGAGGCTGTGGAAGAGATTTTGGCGCAAGCCTTTGATGAAGAGTACAGCAGCCGCTCGGTGGATATTCGTCGCCAAGTGCGGCGGTTGCGCCAGTGGTATGGGCCCCTGAAAACCCTGACCCTGTTTCCCAATCGCTTCCAGCACATGTTTACAGTGCATGTGGCGGAGCTGAAGGGCAAGATTCAGGGGGTGATTCAGGTTTCTCCCTTCAACCATTCCCGCAGCACCTGGCGGGTCGATCATATCGCAGTGGCGCCCTCTGCCCAGCGACAGGGGGTGGGATCCCGGCTGCTCAAGCACTGCATGGAGCACTTTCGGGAAGCTCGCACCTGGATCCTGGAGGTGAACATCCACAACAAGGGGGCAATGGCGCTCTACCGGCGCAACGGCTTCCAACCCTTGGCTCAGATCACCTACTGGTCGATTCCAGCCGATATTCTGGCAGCTCTCAGCCAGCACGAGCCCAAATTGCCCAACCTGGTGCCGGTGACCAACCGGGATGCCTATGCCATCTACCAACTGGATACGGGATCCATGCCCGCCAATGTGCGCCAGGTGTACGACCGTGAGGTGAACGATTTTCGCACTAGCCCACTGGATTGGCTTTTGGAGCAGGCCAAATGCGCCATTAGCCAGACGGAGCGGGTGGAAGTGTGTGTTTACGAGCCCGAACGCAAAACCGCCATCGGCTACTTCAACTTGAAGTTGGATCGCACCGGGCAGCAACCTCATGTGGCCAAGCTTACGGTTCACCCCGCCTACACTTGGCTTTACCCCGAACTCATGGCCAAGATGGCCCAGCTTACTCAGGCTCATCCGCCGCAATCTCTGGCCTTGGCCTCCACCGATTACCAGCCGGAACGGGAGGAGTTCTTGCTGAAGCTGGGAGCCCAGGATGTAGAGCGGACGTTGCTGATGTCGCGTTCGGTGTGGCACAAAATCCGCGAAAGCCGCTTCTTTAGCTGGGATAGCGCCTATCTCAACGCGGTGTTGCGGGGATTGCAGGTGAAGCAGCCGGTGCCGGAGCGGTTTGAGGGGCCACCGGAAGGCTGGCTGGAGCACCACTTTCATCCCATCAGCCCAACTGAGCCGGATCCCAGCTCTGGTCGTGTCGGCGGTGCGGAGTCCTCACCAAGGCACTCCAGAGACTCCCAATCTGAGGCTTCTCCACCCCCTAGCTGATCGCGTCAGGGAGAGAAAACCCCAATCCCGGCTTGCTTGCACCTTGCGAAAAACGGATGAAAGACCCGAAGGGCAATTCTACTGCGGATCCCTCTTGGCGGGCGCTGATTCAGGCGGCACTGCACCGGAACCGTAGCGATCCCGGTGTGCGGTATTTGCAATTGGCCACGGTGGATCCCCAGGGGCATCCGCGCAACCGCACGGTCGTTTTCCGGGGGTTTTTGGGCGATACCGACCGCATTCAATTGGCGGTGGATAGTCGCAGCGAGAAGATCCGACAAATTGCCCACTGCCCCCAAGCCCAGATCTGCTGGTATTTCTGCAAAACCCGCGAGCAATTCCGCATCGCTGGCACCCTTGAGGCCATCGCCGCCGATCATCCGGATCCCCAGGCCCAGCGCCAGCGGCAGCAGTTGTGGCAACAAATATCGGAAAAAGGACGGCTCCTCTGGTTTTGGCCGGAACCTAAGGGGCTGCTTGCCCCGCCAGAGGCTTTTATTCAAGAGTTGCCGAAAGAGAAAGATCTGCTGCCTCCGCAGACTTTTGTGGCATTACTGCTGGAGCCAACGGAGGTGGATCACTTGCAGCTTAAGGGGGATCAGATCTATCCCCAATTGCGGACGGTGTACGAGCGCACTTCCAAAGGGTGGCAGCGTCGGGCTGTGAATCCCTAAAAGGGATCCAAACTTGCTTAGCCTGGTCTGGAGTGGGGGATCCCTTATTCCTTGTTCCTCCAAAGCACGGGGAATAGAGGAATGGACGTGTTAACGTAGCTGAACGATCGTGTTCTGCACGGTGGGGGCGTTATCCTCTGATGGAACTCTGTACGCGTATGGCTGGTCTATCAGGGGTAGGGCAGCAGTTGATGCCTTTTGTCTAACTCGACACGTATCACTTTGGCTTGCAGTGGTCTCGATGTGCGTCTTGATCTGCTCATTCGCTCAGGCTGTTGCCTCTTTTTTCGCCGGCGGCCCATTGCTGAACAGAGCTTTGAGGGGCAAGGGATCCCTAGTGTTGTCTGCCGCTCTGGTTGGGGTAGGGGTTCTCGTGCAGGGATTGAGGGCACAGACTCTGGAGAAACCGATGCTGGAAGCCTTGGAAGATTCTGTTGAGGGGAATGTTATCCCTGTTCTGCCCTCAGAGCCTGTCTTATCCCCCCAGGCTGCCCCCACCTCCGCCCGCACAGGACCCTTTCGTGTCGGCAATCGCACGCCCCATCCGGTTCGGCTGGTGATCTTGATGCGCAGCGGCGAACGGATGATCAATCCGGAAACGGCCCACTGGGACTTTGCCCCTGGAGAGGGGGGGAGCGAGGGATTGCTGCTGAGCTTGGGAGAGGAACCGCTGCAAATCGGCCCCGGAGACATTGTGGTGGCTTTCGCCCTGGATGGAACCCGCCGCTATTGGGGGCCCAATGTGGTGGGAGAGTCTCTGGCCCCGTTTTGGGATGGGGAGAGCGGCTCCTGGTCGATGATCTTGCAGCCTTAGGGTGCTCCGCGCGCAGCTTGGACATTTGCAGCGGTCACCTCAAACTCCTCTGGGGCAACTTCTCCATTCCTCACTCTTCTGGGCCAAAGGGGGAGGATCCAAGCAACAGAACATTTTGAGAACAGTCTCCAAACCATAGTCATTTCAAGCTAGATTGAGACACTCCCCAAGCGCTCTGTGCCGCTGCCGCGACCAACCCCAGCTCTTCTCCCAGAGAGAGAGGGAAGTTAGGGAACAATGCAACAGAAATGTTTCATTCCTGTTTAATAATGACTACACAAGTGGCTGCGCAGTTTATAGCTCTGTAGGGTGTTGGCCAGCAGCATCGTTACCGTCATCGGCCCTACGCCTCCCGGTACGGGCGTGATGGCAGCGGCCAACTCTTTGACCGCTTCATAGTCCACATCTCCCACCAATTGCTCGGCTCCGGTGGGGGTCTCGATGCGGTTGATGCCAACGTCGATGACCACCGCGCCGGGTTTCACCATGTCTGCCCTCAATAGGCGGGGGCGGCCCACGGCCATCACCACAATGTCGGCGGCGCGGGTCACTTCTGCCAAGTCGGGGGTGCGGGAGTGGGCTAGGGTGACCGTCGCATCGGCGGCCAACAACATCAAGCTCAAGGGCTTGCCCACCAAGATGCTGCGACCGACCACCACTGCCTTTCGGCCTGCAATCGGGATCCCTTCTGCCTGCAACAGGCGCATCACGCCCAAAGGGGTACAACTGCGTAGGCCGGGCTCGCCGCGCAACAGCCGGCCCAGGTTGAGGGGATGGAGTCCATCCACATCTTTGTCGGGATTGATGGCCAGAAGGGGGGGGATGGGATCCCAGCCGGGGGGCAGGGGCAGTTGGACGAGGATGCCATCCACCCGCTCGTCCTGATTGAGTTGGTCGATGGTGTCGAGCAAATGGGCAGGGGAGTCTTGGGCGGAAAAATGTCGGCCAAAAGAAGCAATGCCCAACCGCTCACAGGCCCGCTCTTTGCCACGCACGTAAGCCGCACTGGCGGGATCCTCTCCAACCCGCAGTACTGCCAATCCCGGTGGCCGGCCCACCTGGGGTATCCAAGCTTGCACTTGGGCGGCCATCTCCGCTTGCAAGCGGGCGGCTAAGGCTTTGCCATCGAGGATCTTTGCGGGCATGGGGGCGCAAGGATAAAGACAACCATCCAACGACCATCCATAGTGAAGCAGAATGGCGACAGCAGTGCAGGGGGAATGATCAGGTGGGATCCCTATGATTCGGGCAGGTCTTCTTCCTCTTGGCCCAATTGCTCGATGATGATCTCCACCTGCTGCCGCTTTTGCTCTAAAAAGTCCGCGCAGGTTTTCAGGGTTTGGGCGGCCTGTTGAAAGCGCTCCACCACTTCCGCCAGATCCAGTTCCCCCGATTCAATCTGGGCAATCAAAGTTTCCACCTCGGCAATGGCTGCTTCATAGCGCCACGGCTCCTCACGTTTGCGGCGGCTCATGGCTCTCCTCTACTCGTACCCATAGGCTTCCCGAGGCCAGTTGTATCATCAGGCGGGTTTGGGGAGGCAGGCGATGGGTGCGGATGAGGGATCCCTCTTCATCTCGCACCAAGGCATAGCCCCGTTTCAGAATGGCTTCGGGATCGAGCGCTTGGAGGCGATCTTGCAGGGCCTGTTGGTGCTGTTGGCGTTGCTGGAAGCGATAGCGCACGGCTTGGAGCAGGCGATGTTGGTGTTGGGTCAAGCGCTCCTGAGCCTGTTGCAACAGCCGCTCTGGATGCACGTAAGCCAGGTGGTGTTGGGCCTGCTGCAAACGCTGCTGGGCCCTTTCCAAAGCTTGGCGAGTGCGTTCGATCAACTTCTGGCGCAACTGGGATCCCTGACGCTGCAATTCCCCCAGATCCGGCACGATCCGCTCGGCAGCTGCCGTTGGGGTATGGGCGGCGTAGTCGGCAGCGTAGTCAGCCAGGGTTTCATCCTGCTGGTGGCCAATCCCGGTGACCACCGGGATCCGACATTCGGCAATGGCTCGCACCACCCGCTCATCGTTAAAACAGGCCAAATCTTCGCTGGCTCCACCGCCCCGCGCCAAAAGAAGCACTTCCGCCCGCCCATCCCGCTCCACCCGGCGAATGGCCCGCACAATTGATTCCGGGGCTGCCTCCCCTTGCACTTGAGCCGGGGAGAACAGCACCCGTAGCCCGGGGTAGCGCTGGTTGAGGGTGCGCCGAATATCTCCCCAGCCGGCAGCGTGGGGGGAAGTAAACTACCCGGCTCCGACCGCTAAGCGGTACGGAGCGGGCTTTCAGTAGCCCTGAGCCTGCTCTGCTCTACCAGAGAACAAAACAAGCCCGAACCTCCAGGCTGGTTTACGGCAGCCCCTAAGAGCGCAATTACGTTTGCACCATTCAAGTCCGCATCCCCTTCCCATCCACAGTGCCCACACTTAAACTGCTTCCCATTGCGGTAGGATTGCGCAGGGTCGGGATGGATATGCAAACACCGGTGGCAGGTCTGCGACGTGTAGGCAGGCGGAACCAGCACCACAGGTACTCCGGCGATGGCAGCCTTGTAGACCACAAACATCCTAAGCTGGTAGAACGCCCAGTTATTGGCCCTGCGCCGCTCGGCTTTGCTGCGGGGTTGTTGGTTGATACGCTCCCGTATCCCTGTCAAGTCTTCCAGAGCAATAGCGCTGTTTGTGAC
>NZ_JBSSCH010000027.1:0-21334 GCF_054059615.1 Thermostichus sp. OS-CIW-33 | reverse complement strand
CCGAACGGCGCAGGGCCAACAGTTGGGCGTTTTATCAACTCCGTCAATTTTTGGAGTACAAGGCTCTGCGTGCGGGGGTTGCTCTGATTCTTGTTGCGCCTGCCTACACGTCGCAGACCTGCCACCGGTGTTTGCACATTCATCCCGACCCTGCGCAATCCTATCGCAGTGGGAAGCAGTTTAAGTGTGGACACTGTGGATGGGAAGGGGATGCGGATTTGAATGGTGCGAATGTGATTGCGCTTTTGGGGGCTGTCGTAAACCAGCCTAGAGGTTCGGGCTTGTTTTGTTCTCTGGTAGAGCATAACAGGCTCAGGGCTACTGAAAGCCCGCGCTACACTGCTAAGGCGGTGTAGGGTCGGGTAGTTTACAAAGTGCCAAAATCCTAAGAGCCTCAGATCGAGTGCGACCGTGTTCCTCACCTTCTCAGCAGTATGGCTAGATCCTCAGCGTCGTGGCTCAGTCGGCTCTCCTTTTTGCGAGGGCTGATCTTCATCTTGGCCGTGGTGGTTGCCCTCGTTTACTTGGGCTTCAGCCGGGAGGTTCGCCTTGGCCTTGACCTCAAGGGAGGAACCCAGCTCACGCTACAAGCTGTGCCCACCGAGGAGGTGCCTGAAATCACCCCCGAAGTGATGCAGGGGGTAGAGGCCGTCATCCAGCAGCGGATCAACGGGCTGGGGGTGGCTGAGCCTCTGGTGCAGATCAGCGGCCAAGACCGCCTGTTCGTGCAGTTGCCGGGGGTGGCGGATCCGGATCGGGCCATTGCTCTCCTTGGAGATACAGCCCAACTGGAGTTTCGCAAGGGCTTGGTTCCCGTCGGCGCGCTGCCCCGCAACGAGCGGGGAGAGATAACAGCGGGGGAGGATCCGGATACTCTGTTTGAGCGGGTCGGCCTCACCGGGGATCTGCTGCGCAATGCCTATCCCCAAGCCCCTCGCCGCGGATCCCAGAGTTGGGAGGTGCTGCTGGAGTTCAAGCCGGAGGGGGCAGAAAAATTTACTCAGCTCACCCGAGATCTGGCCGGAACAGAACGTCCATTGGGCATTTTTCTGGACGACGTGTTGATCAGTGCCCCGATCGTGGGGCCGGAGTTTGCCCGCACCGGCATCACCGGCGGGACGGCGGTGATCACGGGCAATTTTACGGTGGAAACCGCCACTGACTTGGCGGTCAAGCTCAGGGCAGGAGCGCTGCCGGTTCCCATTCAGGTGATTGAAAATCGCACTGTCGGGGCCACTTTGGGGGAAGTGAGCGTGCGCCGCAGCCTCTATGCCGGGATCGGGGGCCTGGTGCTGGTTTTCGTCTTTATGGTGGCCTACTATCGCCTGCCAGGGCTGATTGCCGACATCGCTCTGCTCATCTACGCCCTCTGCACCTTTGCTCTCTTCCAACTGCTGGGGGTAACCATGACTCTGCCGGGGATCGCCGGCTTTATCCTCAGCATCGGCATGGCGGTGGATGCCAACGTGTTGATCTTCGAGCGCATTAAAGAAGAGTTGCGGGCCGGCAAATCCATCTACAAGTCCATTTCGGAAGGGTTTAACCGCGCCTTCAGCAGCATCCTGGACAGCAATGTGACCACCCTTTTGGTCTGTGGCGTGCTTTTCTGGCTAGGGATGGGACTGGTGAAAGGGTTTGCGGTAACCCTGGGCATTGGCATTCTGGTGAGCTTCTTTACGGCCATCACCTGCACCCGTAGCCTGCTCTTGGCGGCAATGGGGATCCCCAGCTTGCGCAAACCTGAGTTTTACGGCGTTCGGATGGAGGCGGCCCAATCATGACGGCTCAAGAGCTATCCCCCGTAGATCCCGCCTCTCGGTTGCTCGACTATCGCTTCGACATTGTTGGACGGAGCAAGCTGTGGTTCAGCTTGTCCTTGGCGGTGCTGCTGGTGGGGCTGGTCAGCATGGCCTTTTCCCTGGCTTCTCTGGGAACTCCCCTGCGGCTGGGGTTGGATTTTTCCGGCGGCACCTTGCTGGATCTGAGCTTTGAGCGGCCTGTCACCACCGAGGAGCTGCGACGGGCGCTGCAGGAACACAACCTGGGCACCAGCATCATCCAGCTGGACACCCAAACGGGGCAGGAAGCCCTGATCCGCATGCCCCCCTTGACTGAGCAAGAGCGGCTGGCCGTGGAAGCCACCCTGCGGCAGGAGGTTGCCCCCTTCCAGCGCAACCTGGTGGAGACAGTGGGCCCGACGGTGGGGCGTTTGCTCTTGCGTTCCGGCATCGTGGCCGTGCTCATCTCTTTCGGGCTCATCGTGCTGTACCTGGCCCTGCGCTTCCAGTGGGATTACGCGGTGTTTGCCATTGTGGCGCTGCTGCACGATGTAGTGTTGACGATAGGGCTATTTGCCCTTTTGGGCCTGACGGTGGGTATGGAGGCGGACAGCCTGTTTGTGGTGGCGCTGCTGACCATCATCGGCTTTTCCGTCAACGACACCGTGGTCATCTACGACCGCATCCGCGAGAATCTGCGTCTGGTGAGCCGCAAGGTCAGCCTGGCCGAGGTGGTAAACCTATCTCTGAACCAGACCTTTGCCCGCTCCCTGAACACCACCCTGACGACGATGCTGCCCCTAGTTGCCATCGCCATTTTCGGGGGAGCTACCTTGAAGGGGTTTGCCATTGCCCTGCTCATTGGCTTTACTTTGGGGGTGTATTCCAGCATTTTTATCGCCAGCCCCCTGTTGGTGTGGTGGCGGCAGCAGCGCTATGGCAAAAGTAGCGAAGATGCCCGCGCAGGCAGGGATCCCGATTCACTTCCCTCTGAGGGCTAGGGCCCCGATATCGGAAAAATTGGGTCGATTGGGTGGGGATCTGTCGTTCGCGCTGAGACGGTGTCCTCTTGGATCACCATTGCAGTCTTTGCCCATGGGAGATCAGGTAGCGCTGTAAATCGGCCATTTTGCCTTGCGGCACGATCTGAGCTGGGATCAAGCTGGGATCCTGGCTGTGCAGCCAAGCCACGGTCAGCCCTGCCGCCGAGCCGATGGTCCATTCGCCGTAATGCACCCGGGTGGCGGCGTTGACAATGTGGCTGACGGCGATCCCTTTGCCGCCGATGAGCAGGTTATCCACCTTCTGCGGGATCAGGGCTTCTAAGGGAATGAGAATGGGGCGGACGGAAAACTCGTTGACTGGCGCGGAGCTGGCCGACAGAGATGGCTCCCAGTTGCGGTAGCGACAGCCATGGATGTCGATGGCGTAGTGGGTAACTCCCACCACGGTGGGGCTGAAGTCCCGTCCCCCAGTGGTGCCGACGCGAATATCCTGCTCCAACATCAGGAACTCCGCTTGGCCGTAGGCAGATCGCCCCAGAATGCGTCGACCTTCCCGGATGTAGGGGTAGAGGCTGAGGCCGGAGCGGGTGCCCAGCAAGGACTCTTCGGCAAACACCAAGGACAGGGGATAGCCGCTGCGGGATTGGGTTTCCATCAGCCACTCGGCAAACAGCAGGGCGTGGTTTTCTCCATCTTTGATGGCCGAGACATCCAGGCCCCCCAGCCAGTTGTGGCGCTGCCCTGAGGCCACTAGCCGCTCTTCCGTCAGGATCAGGGGCGGGTTCATGATCCCCCAGTCGTTGCCGCGGTTCCAGTTCACCAGCGTCAGGTCGCCTGGAACAGGCGTGCTGTAGAAGGGATCCCGGCGACCCTTGCTGACGATGCGGCGGTAATTGAAAAAGCTCTGGCCGCTGAAGGTGGGGAAACCCTCCATGTCGAACTCGCGGCGGTGTTCGGCGCGGGAATAGCCCGGCTGCAGCTGGACCAGCTCGGCGCGGGAGCGACCGCCATCGTCGTGGATGGCCAGCACGAAGGGAAAGGTAAAGGCTTGAGTGCACTCCGGGTTGCTGGCGGGGGCGGCATTGGGCTCTCCGGTCACGTCTCGCCCTTCCGAACCCAGCCGATAGGGGATCCCGGCCCAGCCCACCAGCTCGCCGGTATCGGTGGCATCGATAACAAACAGGTTGCGGCCTGGTGGTGCCTGCAGCCTCAACACCCGTTTGGCAAAAACTTCCGTCTCCTGCCAGCCATACCAGCTCACCAGCTCCCGCCACAGCCGTCCCGGTGGCACAAAATCGGGATCCCGGGGTTGCCGCTGCACAGCGTAAATGCTTTCAATCTGGGATCCATCGGCGCTGAAGGTGGCCCCCTTAAAAGCCGTTTGGGTAGCCCAGCGGCTGTTGGGGGCATTTTGAGCTGCCTGTTGCAGCCAGGTTTCCACCGCCTGCAGCCCCGCCTGAGGCGGAAAACACAGCCCTCCCACCCAGCAACTGTTGATCTCGGATACGCGGGTTCCCGGAGGGATCCCTGTCCAGGCCGGCAGATGCACCGGCTGGCTTTCGATCAAGGCCTTGAACTCCAGCCAGTGGCGGGAAAAATTGCCCCGCTGCCGCATCGGCAGCGATTCATCAATGGCCGATACCCCCTGGGAGGTAATCTGACCCCCCAGCCAAGGGGTGAGCTCGATGAGACAGGTCTGCACCCCCCCTCGCATGGCATGGCCTGCCGCTGCCACCCCTCCCAGGGATCCGCCCACCACCACCAGCTCGCACTCCCAAATCTCGTCCGGCTGCGGCAAGGGATCCAACAAGGGCCAACCGTGGGCGGTAAAACGGGGCACCTCCGACTCGGAGACGGCAACAGGGGATCCCACCTCTGGCTGGGAGAGGGCGGCAAACCCCATCCCGGCCACAAAGCTCAGCAGCGACAGGATCCCCAGCCATACAGCTCGCTTGTACCCGGAGTTCTGACGCGCCGCAGCCGTCTTTTTGCCAGCCATGCTCACTCACACCCCCGGCCTTTCCCCGGCAGGAGAAATCCCCTTGAGAATAGCTGAGGAAACCGACATTGAGGCCAGCCAGGATCCCTGCCACAGGGCATAATGGGCTAGCAACTTTTTAACGGCAACGGCGGGATCCCATGGGACGGGCAAAGAAGGTGGTATTGGCCTATTCAGGCGGGGTGGATACTTCCGTCTGCATTCCCTATCTCAAGCACGAGTGGGGGGTGGAATCGGTGGTGGCCCTGGCAGTCGACTTGGGGCAGGGGGCGGAGCTGGAGGCCATTCAGGCCAAAGCCCTCAGGGCGGGGGCAGAGCAATCTCTGGTGCGGGAGGCTGTCCAGGCCCTCATTACCGACTATGCCTTCCCGGCCATCCAGGCCAACGCCCTCTACGAGCAGCGCTACCCCCTTTCCACGGCCCTGGCCCGACCCCTGATTGCCAAGCTGCTGGTGGAGGTGGCGGAAGAGGTGGGAGCCGATGCGGTGGCCCACGGCTGCACCGGCAAAGGCAACGACCAGGTGCGCTTTGATCTGGCTATTGCTGCTTTAAATCCCCAGCTCAAAGTGTTGGCCCCTGCCCGCGAGTGGGGGATGACCCGCGAGGAGACCATTGCCTATGGGGAGCGCTACGGGATCCCCATGCCCGTGCAGAAGTCCAGCCCCTACAGCATCGACCTCAACATTTTGGGCCGCAGCGCTGAAGCCGGCATCCTAGAAGATGCCGACCGGGAGCCGCCGGAGGAAGTGTATGCCCTCACCCGGCCTATTTCCCAGACACCCGACGAGCCCGCCTACGTGGAGATTGAGTTCGAGCAAGGGATCCCTGTCGGGGTGGATGGGCAGCGCCTCAGTCCCAAAGCCCTCTTCGAGCAGCTCAACTCCTTAGCTGGCCTGCATGGGGTGGGCCGCATTGACATGATCGAAAACCGCCTGGTGGGGATCAAGTCGCGGGAGATCTACGAGTGCCCCGCTTTAACCGTCTTGATCCAAGCCCACCGCGAGCTGGAGAGCCTCACCCTCACCCGCGATGTCATCCATTACAAGTACGGCATCGAGACCACCTACGGCCAACTGGTGTACAACGGCCTCTGGTATTCGCTGCTGCGGCAGGCGTTGGATGCCTTCGTCCAAGCCACCCAAAAGAGCGTAACCGGCGGGGTGCGGATGCGGCTGCACAAGGGCCAGGCAGTCTGTGTGGGCCGTCGCTCCCCTTATTCCCTCTACAACCCCGAGCTGGCCACCTACGGCGCAGGAGACCAGTTCGACCACAAAGCAGCAGAAGGCTTCATCTACGTCTGGGGTCTGCCCACCCGCGTTTGGTCGCAGGTTCACAGAATCTAGGAATCCCCTCCTGGCTCGAGGTTGGGGGGAGCACGCTAGCCCTGCTGCTTGGGATCCCAGACTCAGCTCCCGATTGAATTCCCAAAACCCACTTAAGTCCCGGCAGTCCAGGTGTTGCCGTACTCGATCTGCTCGGGGGTGAGGCTGTCGATTTGGATCCCCATGGCCTTGAGCTTGAGGCGGGCGATGGCCTCGTCCACCTCGAGAGGAATGGGGTGAAGCCCTGGGGCCAAGCGGCCCCGGTTTTTCACCAGGTATTCGCAGGCCAGGGCCTGGTTGGCAAAGCTCATGTCCATGACGCTGGCAGGGTGCCCTTCGGCAGCAGCCAAGTTAATCAGGCGGCCTTCCCCCAGCACCACCACTGACTTGCCCGACTGCAGACGGTATTCTTCCACAAAGGGGCGCACCGTCTGTCGGGAGACGGCCCGCTCCTGCAGCGCCACCAGGTCGATTTCAATGTCAAAGTGGCCGGCGTTGCAGACCATCGCCCCATCCTTCATGCGGTCGAAGTGCTCGCCGCGAATCACGTGCTTGTTGCCGGTAACGGTGATGAAGATGTCCCCCAGAGCAGCGGCTTCTTCCATCGGCATCACCCGGAAGCCGTCCATCACCGCCTCCAGAGCCCGCACCGGGTTGACTTCCGTGACAATCACCTGGGATCCCATGCCGCGGGCCCGCATGGCCACTCCCTTGGCGCACCAGCCGTAGCCAGCCACCACCACCGTCTTCCCGGCCAGAAGGATGTTGGTACAGCGCAGGATCCCGTCCAGGGTGGATTGGCCGGTGCCGTAGCGGTTGTCGAACAGGTGTTTGGTCTCGGCGTCGTTGACGGTCATCACCGGGAAGCTGAGCACCCCCGCCTTGAGCATGGCCCTAAGGCGCACCAGGCCAGTGGTGGTCTCTTCCGTGGTGCCGATGAGCTCCGACAGTTGCTCCTGACGGTGCTGCACCAGCTCCGCCGTCACATCTCCGCCATCGTCGATAATCAGGTTGGGGCGGTGATCTAGGGCAATCTGGACATGGCGGCGGTAGGTGGCCACATCTTCTCCTTTGAGGGCAAACACCGAAATGCCATGGTCCGCCACCAGGCTGGCGGCCACATCGTCTTGGGTGGAAAGGGGATTGCTGGCAATGAGAACGCTATCCGCCCCCCCTGCTTGTAGAGCCAGGGCCAGGTTGGCCGTTTCGGTCGTAATGTGGCAGCAGGCCACCAAGCGCAGCCCGGCCAAGGGCTTTTCTTGAGCAAAGCGCTCCCGGATCTGGGCCAGCACCGGCATCTCCCGCGCCGCCCACTGGATCCGTTGCTTGCCCAGGGGGGCGAGGTTCAGATCTTTCACTTCATGCTTCGGGAGAGACAGGGTAGCGCTGGTCATCGAGTGTTGCTCCAAACAGGGTCATCGAGAGAGGATAGGGGAACGGAAACTGCAAGCCCCAAAGGGGGCCAGGCAGCCATAAAGATCAGCAAGGATGTCGATAAGCCTGAACTATTCTGCCACAAGGGATCCCCTTTCAGCGCTGGGGCTGGATGTAGGCAACCGCCGCATTGGCGTGGCCGGCTCCGACCGGCTGGGGCTGCTGGCTACTGGCCTGGGGGTGATCCAGCGCCGTTCCCTCTCAGAGGATATTGCCCAAGTGCAGGAGTGGATCCGCCGCCGCCAGGCCACCGTGGTGGTGGTGGGGATCCCCCTTCTGGCGGATGGGTCGGTGGGATCCCAGGCCCGCAAAGTCCAGCGGTTCGTGCGCGCTTTGCAGGTGGCCGTGGATCTTCCCATTGTTACCGTCAATGAATACCTGAGCACCGTGCAGGCGGAGTGGGACCTGCGCGAGGCGGGGATCCCGGCCAAAGCCCAGAAGGGCTTAATCGATCAGCAGTCGGCGGCGGTAATTCTCCAAACTTGGCTGGACGAGCGACGGGCTTCCCTGTCAGAAGTGCCGGCTTGGCAAAGCTGGGGCAACAAAGACTACGCTGGAGAAGTCTAGCCGGGAAAGTTTAAATCAATTCAAGCCCAAGGTGGGCCATCCCTCGTTGCCCCTTCTGCATCAGCAGGGTGTGATTGTTAAGTCGGGGCCTTTCGCGCAACTTTGATAACGTCTGATAACGTCACGTGAACCATCCGAGCATGAATCGCATTTGCATTCTTGGGGGCGGCTTTGGCGGGTTGTACACAGCTTTGGAACTGAGCCGGCAACCCTGGCCAGAACCACCCCAGATCACCTTGATCGACCGGCAGGAGCGGTTCGTCTTTGCCCCCCTGCTTTACGAGCTGCTCACCGGAGAAATGGAAGACTGGGAGGTGGCCCCCCGTTTTCAAGATCTGCTGCCCCCGGGATCGGTGCAGTTTCGCCGCGGATCTGTCCAGGCCATTGACCCTCAAGCCCGCCGCGTGGAGCTGGAAGATGGGCAAAGCTTGGAGTACGACGCGCTGGTGCTGGCGCTGGGGGGAGAAACCCCTCTGGAGAGCGTTCCGGGAGCGGCGGAGTTTGCTTTTCCCTTTCGCACCCTGGCAGATGCTCAGCGGCTGCGCGCCCACCTGAAGGCGTTGGAAGACCGGGATCCGGCTCAGCCTGTGGCTCTGGCCATTGCAGGAGCAGGGGCTAGTGGCGTGGAATTGGCCTGCAAATTGGCGGATCGGCTGGGCTGGCGGGGACGGATCCGCCTCATCGAGTTGGGATCCCAAATCTTGTCCGGCTTTGCTCTCTCCAGCCGGGAGGCGGCCCAAGAGGCGCTGGCCCAACGGCGGGTGCAGGTGGAGTTGCAAACCAAGGTCTTGGGCATCGAGGCCCTTGGCGAGAACGGCGCCCCTCCCTTCCGTCTGCAGCTCCAGCGACTGGAGAGCCAGGAGATCGCCACAGATCTTGTGGATGCTGTGCTGTGGACTGTCGGAACCCGACCGGCAGCGGTGATTGCCAATTTGGATCTGCCCAAAACCGAGCGGGGACGGCTGCAGGTTTTGCCCACCTTACAGACCCCCACCTTCCCAGAGATCTTTGCCTTGGGAGATGCAGCAGCGGTGGTAGATGCGGAGGGCAAGCCGGTGCCGGCCACAGCCCAAGCGGCTTTTCAACAGGCCGGTTATTGCGCCTGGAACCTGTGGGCTTTGCTCACCCAGGAGCGGCCTCTCTTGCCCTTTCGCTACTTTTCCTTGGGGGAAATGCTCAGCCTGGGGGTGGATACGGCGGTGCTTTCTGCCCTTGGCGGCCTCACACTGACCGGCCCCCTGGGCTATTTGGCGCGGCGAACTGCCTATCTGGTGCGCCTGCCCACCCTAGAACACCAGCTCAAGGTGGGATGGAATTGGATCACCCGCCCCCTCTGGCAAGGGCTGCTGGCCCGCTAGGATCCCTGTAACTGGCAAGAGCGCTCGTAGGCCGCTCGCACTGCCTGCATCAGGGCTCCCCGCACCCCCGCCTGCTCCAAGGCTTGGATCCCGGCAATGGTCGTCCCCCCTGGACTGGTGACCCGGTCTTTGAGAACGGCAGGGTGCAGATTTTCTTGCTGCAAGAGGGCAGCAGTACCCGCCAAGGTCTGCAGGGCCAACTGGGTAGCAATGGGACGCGGCAGCCCCACCTGTACCCCTCCGTCGATCAGCCCTTCCAGAATCACCGCCAGATACCCCGGCCCGGAACCCGAAAGTGCCGTCACCGCATCCATCTGGCTTTCGGCCACCGTCACCACCTCGCCCACCGCGCGAAACAGCTTCTCCACCTGCTCCACCTGCATAGGCGTCACCCCTGGCCCGTAGCTGATGGCCGTTATGCCCGCCCCCACCAGCGCCGGCGTGTTGGGCATCGTGCGCACCACCTTTTGTTTGGGAAAAGCCTGCTGCAACTGCTGCAAGGGGATCCCGGCCATAATCGAGATCACCAGCTCTGTGGCGGACAGCCGGCCCATCTCAGCCACCACTGTCGGGAAGAGCTGCGGTTTAACGGCCAGAAACAGAATCTCAGACTCTCCCGCCTGGGATGGATCCGCCAACAATCGGATACCCAGCTCCTGCTGCAGGGCCACAGCCTTATCCAGATCAGGCTCCCGCAAGGCCACCTGCGCTGCGGGATAAACTCCCACAGCTACCCAACGCCGCAGCAGGGCGGATCCCATGGCTCCACCCCCGATAACACTTAGCAGTGGCCGCTCCATAGCAACTAGTGCTGACCTACTGCCTGCAGATGCTCATAGGTGCTGGGCCAGAGGGGGGTAGGGCTTTGCAAAGGGCGCTGCAGCGGCTGCACCACTTGGCTACTGGGGGTGGAAACCATCACCGTGCTGGGGGTGAACAAAAAAATGTTCTCTCCGATGCGCTCTTGGTGGCCATCGATGGCGTAGGTGCCGCCGGCAACGAAATCCACAGAGCGCTGCGCCTCAGCGGGATCCATTAGGGTCAAGTTCATGATCACCGTCTTGCGCTCCCGTAGGTACTGGATAACCTGAGCCATCTCATCGAAGCTGCGCGGCTCCATCACCACCACTTCACTGGTGGGTGGGTTTACGCCCGGTAATCCAATCACGTTGCTCCCCATACTGCCCCCCGCCAAGCGATCCCGATGTTGACTGCGCCGATGGCCCCGCGACTCTTCTCGACCGGCAGAGCCTTCCCCTGCTTCCACTCCCCGTTGCCGCCGCCCTCGCGGAAGGGTACTCGTCGTTTCCTCCTCTTCAGGGGGAGCAGCCGGTTGGGAACGGCGTCCCTCGTAGAGCAGTTGGTAATCATCCTGCCCTTCCATTTCAGAGTACTCCTCCAGGCCGTCCACGGGATCGTTCAGGCCCACAAAATCTCTCACCCTGCTCCAAATTCCATTGACATTCATATGCACATCCTCACTACAGGTCATGGTTTGCGGCGAGCGCAGGATTCAGTCTCTTGATTGGATCCTGAGTGGCTCACTCAAGTTAGGGGGCGTCCTTTTATTCTCGGTTTATTCTCGGTCAAAGTCTTTTAATAGGCTGAGACAGGGTTTGCTCAGGAAGCTGCCGAAGCAGGTGGGGGCTAACGTAGGTTAACAAAACCCCATTGATTCGACGACTAGAGTTTACCCAGAAGAAGTGAAGATGTCATCTCACTTGCCAAGCCGTTGCTGGGCAGGAGCAAACTCTGCTCCCCGTCTGGATTGAGCCCACGTTAACGGAAGTAACGCAAATGATTACAAATTTCCCCAAAATTTCCCCAATAGGGCAAATCCTGGGCGGGATCCCCCCACTTTTGATTATCCAAGCCGAACTCTCGCCCCAAAGGTGCCCCGCAGGGCGACTGGGGAGTTGTACGGCTTTACACAAAATTTAATCACAATTTAACGGCTTCACAGAGGTCACATCTATTCCTGCTCGGCGTCGGCAAACAAAGCGCGCCCCAGTCGGATCAAGTTAGAGCCTGCTGCCACCGCCAGGGGGTAATCGTCGGACATGCCCATGGAGAGGGTGTGCACCTGCAGATGTTCATAGCCGCTGCGCTGGATGTAATCGGCCAGTTCGGCCAGCTTGCGAAACAGGTCTAGGGCCGCCTCTGAGCTCAAGCCCAAAGGCAAAATGGTCATCAGGCCCACAATTTGCACCTGCAGCAGTTGGTTCAGTTCGGGGAGGCTCTGCAACAGATCGGGGATGAGCCAGCCGAACTTATTGGGATCCGGAGCCAATTTAACCTGCAGGCAAAGCTTGGGGGTGAGGTGCAGCTCCCAGGCTTTTTGGTTGATCAGCTTGGCCAGGCGCAAGCTATCGACGCTGTCGATCCAGGCAAATTGCTTGAGGGCTGGTTTTACTTTGTTGGTCTGCAGATGCCCAATTAAGTGCCAAACAATGCCGGTCAGATCCTGCAGTTGCCCTTGTTTGACGGCGGCCTCTTGCACTCGACTCTCCCCAAAGTGGCGGATCCCAGCCCGATAGGCGGCGCGGATGTGGTCGGCACTGTAGCCTTTGCTCACTGCCATGATCTCCACATGGTCTGGGATCTGGGATCGGATGGCCTGAATGCGGCTGTGGATGAGCTGCTCGTCAAGGGGCATCGTCAGGTCAGCAGGCCGGGGATCTCTATCCCCATTCTCGTTCCAATTGGCAACAATGCTCTGGGATAGATTTTTGCAGAACCCAGAGCCAACGGGCTGTCCGCTACCGCTGCCAGGGATCCGGTCGGGAGATGATCACGCGGGTGCCGGGCGCCAGTTTGCGCGCGTAGTCCAACTGCACCACTTCTGGGTTTTGCTTCAGGGCTTCCCCCTGGAGGCGAATGGCTTGGGCTTCTCCTTCTGCCAGGATCACCAATCGTTGTTTTTCCAGCTCTGCTTTTTCCACGAGGAAGCGTTCCCGCTCTTTCTCTTGCTCGGCAATTTGCTTTTGCTCGATGGCCGTTTGGAATTGGTCGGAGAAGCGGACATTGCGCAGCAGCACGTTTTGCAAGATCAGGTCATTCTCAGCAAAAATGCTGGAGAGCTGCCGCTCCACATTTTCCTGGATCTGCTCGCGTTCTTCCGAGAAAACGGCGATGGCGCGGTGCAAAGCCAGTTCATTGCGCACCACCGTCCGCACCTCTGGGCGAATCACTTTGTCCACGTAGGAAGGGCCAATGGTCTGGTGCAGGTGGGCCACTTGGTCGGGATCCAAGCGAAAGCGCACCGAGACATCGAGGGAGATCTGCTGGCCGTCGGCGCTGAGCACTTTCAACGCATCATCCCCCTGGTTTTCGGAGCGTTGGGAGGCCATGGTGTAGGTTTGGGTGCGCACGTCGTAGAAGATAGGCGTTTCCACCAGCGGCAGCAGGAGGTGCAGCCCTTCTCCCAGCGGCTGCGGCTTCAGCCCCGTCAGGGAGTTGAACACCACGGCCCGTGTGCCGGCAGGCACCACCACCAAGCACTGCAGCAAGGTGGCCAAGAGGATCAGCAGCAATGCCCCACCCACCAAGGGAATCCAGGACAAAGCGGGAAGTTCAAAAGCAGGACGAGGGGGGTGGGCCGATTTCACAGGTGTGTTACCCAAAAACCTAAAGAACTCGAACAGGTGCCCCGGGGATGGCCGGCCAAGCTCTTCTTGAGCTTAACCCAAGGCCGCAGCCAAGATCTGATAGGCCAGTTTGGCGACCGTGAAGGCGCTGCGGCGATCGGTTTCCCGTTCTCCCGTGACCGACAGCTCGACCACATCGGCGCCGATGATTTGCCGTTGCTGTCCTAGTGCCCGAATCAGCTCCACCGTCTCCCACCAGCCCAAGCCGCCAGGTTCGGGGGTACCGGTGGCCGGCACCACAGCGGGATCCAGCCCATCCACATCCACCGTCAGGTAAACCTGGGGGCCCAAGGTGGCAATCACCTCTGGGATCCACTCCTGGGCTGGCTTGGCGTGCAGGCTGTGGGCAAAAAAGGTGTGCAGACGGCGCTCGCGAATGGCCTGGCGGTCTTCGGCGCAGATGGAGCGGATCCCCACTTGGGTGAGGCGGCTGCCCACTTGCTCCACCACGCGGGCCATGGCAGAAGCATGGGAATAGCGGGATCCCTCGTAGCTATCTCTCAGGTCGCAGTGGGCATCGATTTGCAGGACGTGCAGCTCCGGATAATGGGCCAGGTGGGCAGCAATCAGGGGCCCGCTGATGGAGTGCTCCCCACCAATGGAAAGCAGGAACCGCCCCGGTCTCACCCACTCGGCAGCGCGACGCTGGATTTCGGCCATAGCCAGCTCCTGGGCGGAAGATCCCAGACCTTCCAACTCCACCGGGGGGGCCGTCCAGTAGCGGGAGATCTCTTCCGAGAAGTCGGGGTGAAGAGCCGGCTGGCGATCCCGTACCTCGTCGTAGATCTCCACATAGGCAGAAGCCTGCAACAGCGCCTGAGGGCCTTTGGCGGTGCCTTTGCCATAGGAGGTGGTGGCCTCGTAGGGGACGGGCAGGAGAATCGCTTGGGCCATCTCCGGATCCGGCTCAGGCAGGCCCAGGAAGGGGAAGGGAGAGCGATACATGATGGCTTGCAAGAAGGGATCCCTATTCTATTGAATCTATTGAAGAATTGTGGTGAGCCAAAAGGACTGGGATGATGGGGTAAAGAGGGATCCCTTGTGGGATTGAGGCAAACCCTCTAGACTGAGCAAGGGCTTCCCCAAGCCCAGTTTTAGCAGCCATTTGTTTTCACTCCTCTTAGACTGCCTTTCCACAAGCTGACGAGCCTATGACCACTGCCTCTCACGCTGCTCTTTTCGACGCTCTGGCCCAACGTCGGGCCCTCAAGATCATCAGCGGTCTACAAAACTTCGACCTGCAGTCGGTTCTGAGCATCACCCGCGCCGCCCAACAGGGAGGGGCCACTTGGGTGGATATCGCTGCCAGCCCCGAATTGGTGCAGCGGGTACGCGCCCAGATCGATCTGCCCATCTGTGTGTCGGCGGTGGAGCCGCAGCAGTTGGCCGCAGCCGTACAGGCAGGAGCAGACATGGCCGAGATCGGCAATTACGACAGCTTCTACCCTTCAGGCCGCATCTTCTCCGCAGCGGAAGTCCTAGACCTTACCCGCCGAACCCGCTCTCTTCTGCCCCGCACGCTCTTGTCGGTAACCGTTCCCCACACTCTGCCTCTGAATCAACAGGCAGAATTGGCCGAGAAACTGGAGGATCTGGGAGCCGATCTCATCCAAACCGAGGGCAGCACCAGTGCCGAGCCGGTTCACGGGGGATCCCTGGGCCTGATCGAGAAGGCTGCCCCCACCCTGGCCGCCGCCTATGAAATTAGCCGTGTGGTCTCGGTGCCTGTTATCTGCGCTTCCGGCCTCTCGACGGTAACAGTGCGCTTGGCCATTGCTGCCGGCGCTTCAGGTGTAGGGGTGGGCAAAGCTGTCAGCCGGCTCCAGGATGAAGTGGCCATGGTGGCTCAAGTGCGGGCATTGGTGGAGGCCTTGGGAGGATCTCGGATCCCTGCCCTTGTCTAGGTCGATGTCTGACCGGTAAAAGTTGACCCTCTTGCGCCAGCGTGCGCTGGTGCATTTTTTTTAGATTTTCTTGGACAAGCAGGGAATAAGTAGGTAAGTAGGGCAGCTGAGGGTTGAGATCAGCCGCTAGAAGTTTTGCTGCTCACAAGTGCTTCACTTTCTTCCGCGTAGAGGTGGCATACCCGGCAATATCCAATTTGCGGCGGTTGCTACACTTGTCGTCCTTGCCTTCCCAGACCAATTCCGTCCGCAGCCGTCGCCCCAGTCATGTTCTGCAAAGATTCCAAGTCCTGAGCCGCATTGGGCAGACATGGTTGACAATGCGAGGGATCCCTTTTTGAACTGTCCATGAGCTGGCAACGCCCAGATAATCGCACCGCTGCTCAATTGCGCCCGGTTTCTTTTGAGCGCCACTTTACCCGCTATGCCCCTGGCTCGGTGTTGGTCAAGTTCGGCCATACCCATGTCCTTTGCACCGCCAGTGTGGCCGAAGAAGTTCCCCCTTTTCTGCAGAACACCGGCCAAGGCTGGCTGACGGCTGAGTACCGCATGTTGCCCGGAGCCACGCAACAACGACAGCCGCGGGAAATGTTGAAACTATCGGGCCGTACTGCCGAGATTCAACGGCTCATCGGGCGCAGTCTGCGCGCCGCCTTGGATTTTCGCAAGCTGGGATCCCGTACCATCACCGTCGATGCCGATGTGCTGCAGGCCGATGGCGGAACGCGCACCGCCGCGATCACAGGGGGCTATGTGGCTCTGCACGACGCCATCACTTGGCTGTACAAACAGGGGGCGCTGGATCCGGCCCAGGGATCCCCGCTGCGGCAGCAGGTGGCGGCCCTTTCAGTAGGAATTGTGCAGGGAGAGGTACTTGTGGATCTGTGCTATGAGGAAGACAGCCAAGCCGAGGTGGACATGAACATTGTTATGAACGAGCAGGGATCCTTCATCGAGATCCAGGGCACTGCCGAAGCCGCCTGCTTCAGTCGCCCGCAACTGCTACAAATGTTGGAGATGGCCCAAGCCGGGATCCAAGAATTGCTCCAAGCCCAACGGCAGGCTCTCAATTTAGAAAGATAGAGCCATAGCCGGACCCTAGCCTTGCAATGGTAATCCTTCAAGGCACTGCATATGGGATTGCATGGGTGTATATCCTGGTTGGCAAAGCGGTATTCCCTTGCTGTAAAGGAATGGCCGGGAAAGCTAAGATCAGCCAGTTGTTAAAATAAGTGAGCTCTCTGAAGCTCTCCTTTCGACGGTTTGAGCGTGTGGCTGAGGTGAATCGCTGCTCATTTGGCCTGAAGAAGTTGGCCCGGAGAACGCTGCATGTCCCGTTTTGTGTTCGGCTCGGAGGAACTTGCGCCACTGCTCAGGCAGCAAGGTTGGCGGTTTACCACTGGATATCTGCACATTCACCTCAAGGGACTGGATCCCTCTGAGGGTGCGGAACCCTGGGTGTTGACCTACTACCACGGCAGGCTGCTTTTTTCTGCCGATCAACCCCTCAACACGCAAATCCTGCTGAAACGAATCTCCCGCTTTATTCCTCGCCTCAACTTGGAATGGCCACAGCGGGCCATCTCGGTGGTGCAAGAGCGCTTGGTGAAAGACCATTCCTTACCTGAGCTGCTGGAGGCTATCACGCAATTGGGCCTGCTCAAGCCGGGGGAGCTGGAAGATGCCCTGTGGCTCAACCTGCTTACCGATTTCGACCGCTACCTATTCGAACGGGCAGGCACCTGTTACTTTGAGGTGCAGGAGCAGGTCGCCCAAGAGGCCCCCATTGGCGGGTTTGAGTTGGAGCCGCTGCTGCAAGAAGCCGCCCGGCGCCACGATCGCTGGGCAGATTTGAAGGTGGCGATCCCAACCCTGTTGGCGGTGCCGGTGGTCAATTGGGAACGGGTCAACCGCTACCGCATCACCGATGAGCAACGACAGAAGCTCCACACCCTCACCAAAGATGGCCAGTCGCTGGAGGTGATCGCCAAGAAGCTGTGTCGAGATCGGCTGGAGGTGGCCAATCTCTTTGCATCCTGGGCGAAAAAAGGGTTGGTCAGCCTACAAACGCCCCAAGAGCTGCTGCAGACCAAGCGCCACAACCCGATAACCATCTTGGCGGTGGACGACAGCGTGGTGATGCAGGAAATCCTACGGCAGTATTTGCCCAACTATCAGGTGATTACAACGGGCAACCCCGCCGAGGTGCTTCCTTTGTTGTTTCAGCATCGGCCCCACCTGTTGTTGATGGATATCGCCATGCCGGGGATCGATGGTCTAGAGCTTTGCCGCATTGTGCGCAGCTTAGAAGAGTTTAAGTCCCTTCCCATCCTGATGGTTACCGCTCGCGATGGTCTGCTGGCCCGCATCCGCGGCAAGTGGTCGGGGGCAACCGCCTACTTGACCAAGCCCTTCAACGAAAGTCAGCTTAATGCAGAGGTGAAGCGGCTTCTGGCCCAACAGCCGCCTGCCCACAGACAAAATCCTCTGTCGGTTCAGGGAGGCAGAACAGGTCATCCTGCCCTGTTTCAGGGATCCCCCCGTTCCCTCGAGGATCGAGGATCAAGCCAAGGCGCAGTGTCCTTCTGAGTTGATCCCCGTCGCCATTGGCTTTCCTGTCAAAATCAACAAAGGTTTTATGTTAGATAAGAAGTCAACTCAAGAGAACATAACTTGTCTGGGCTGACTGCTAATATCAATGGATTGATAGCTCATTAGGACATGCCCAAAAGAGAAAAATAGGTTGCCGGGGATTTCAGAAACAAGAGACGAAGTAAGCATCCCATACACTGAAAACTTATCCGATCAACCTTCCTCATTGTCATCACGACCGGCTACTTCAATCTCTCTCAGGAACTGGCTTTTCCCCGCTGGCATTAGATGTCGTTTAAGCCTTAGAGAAGCCTCACAAGGCTTCTGGCAAAAGAGTCCATACTAAGGGTACCGACAAACAAGCCCTGAAGACATGAAAAAAGATCGAACAGGGTTCAGCAGGCACTTCTGAAGGCAAACCAGAAATATTAAACGCTGTCGTGGATCCCGACAAGATCAATGAGAGGGAGAAATCAAGCAGAAATTGCTCAGGATCCATGGACAGGGATCCCAAGAATACGTAAAATCGAGTAAAGAATGTAAAGAAAACGCCACACTTCTCCAATTGGTCCCGATCCCCAAGGAGCATTATGCTGCGACTGGAACACATTAGCAAAATCTATCCCACCGGTGAGGTGCTCAAGGATGTGAACTGGGAAGTTAAGCCTGGGGATCGCGTCGGCCTAGTGGGAGTAAACGGGGCCGGAAAGACCACCCAGCTCAAGATTATCTGCGGGCAAGAAGAACCGACCAGCGGCGAGGTGATCCGCCCCGCCAACCTGCGCATCGCCTATCTCACCCAAGAATTTGGAGTGGATCCCGCCCGAACGGTGCGAGAAGAGTTCTGGACAGTCTTTCAAGAGGAAAACCGCATTCACCAAGAAATTGCCCAAATCACCCAACAGATGGAGCAGGCGGACGCGGACACGTTGGAAACCCTTTTGCGCCGTCTAGATCGTCTACAGCGCCAATTTGAGAGTTTACATGGCTATGAACTGGAGGCGCGTATTGAGAAAATCCTGCCGGAAATGGGGTTTGAGCCGGAGGACGGGGATCGGTTGGTGAGCGCCTTCAGCGGCGGCTGGCAGATGCGCATCAGCCTGGGGAAAATCCTGCTGCAAAAACCCGATTTGATGTTGCTAGACGAGCCGACCAACCACCTAGACTTGGAGACTATTGAGTGGCTGGAAAACTACCTCAAGAGCTTGACGATCCCCATGGTGATTGTTTCTCATGATCGAGAGTTTTTGGATCGGCTTTGCACCCAAATTGTGGAGACGGAGCGAGGAGTTTCTACGACATACTTGGGTAACTATTCTCAATACCTACTCCAAAAAGCTGAGCGGCGAGAGGCACAACAAGCTGCCTACGAACGTCAGCAAAAGGAAATTGAAAGGCAACAAACCTTCATCGATCGCTTCCGGGCCAGTGCCACCCGCAGCACTCAGGCCAAAAGCCGCGAAAAACAACTGGAAAAGATCGAGCGGGTCGAAGCGCCCATTGGCGACGTGCGTACCCTCAAGTTTCGCTTTCCCCCTGCTCCCCGCAGTGGTCGCGAGGTGGTGAAGATCGAGAATTTGACGCACATTTATGGAGATAAGATTTTGTTTTTGGGTGCGGAGCTGTTGATCGAGCGTGGGGATCGCGTCGCCTTTCTGGGGCCCAATGGGGCAGGAAAATCCACCCTGCTGCGTCTTATCACCGGCCTAGAGCAACCTACCGAGGGATCTGTGAAATTGGGAGCACACAATGTGATCCCTGCCTACTTCGAGCAAAATCAAGCAGAGGCTTTGGATCTGAGCAAAACCGTCTTGGACACCATCCATGACGAAGTGCCCGACTGGAAAAACGAAGAAGTGCGCACGCTGTTGGGTCGCTTTTTGTTCAGCGGCGACGCCGTTTTTAAGAAAGTAGCGGCTTTGAGCGGGGGAGAAAAAGCCCGCTTGGCGTTGGCGAAAATGCTACTTCAGCCGGCCAACCTACTGATTTTGGATGAGCCCACCAACCACTTAGATATCCCGGCCAAAGAGATGCTGGAAGAAGCTTTACAGCATTACGATGGCACGGTGATCCTTGTTTCTCACGACCGCTACTTTATCTCAAAAGTGGCCAACAAGATTGTAGAGATTCGCAACGGAGAGTTGGTCGCCTACCAGGGCAACTATCACTACTATCTAGAAAAGATCGCTGAAGAGAAAGAGAAAGCCCGACAAGAGCGAATCGCTGCCGAAAAACGAGCCAAAGAACGAGAAAAGCAGAAAGCCAAAAAGGCAGCCGGCAAAACCTAAGGAGCCAAAGCAATGTTTACGGGTCTGGTTCGAAGTTTGGGCACAGCCCAGTTGATCAATTCTTCACAGCTACGGGTTACCTGTCCCCGGTTGCAACCTCAGTTGGCCTATGGAGATAGCGTGGCGGTGGACGGCCTTTGCCTGACGGTGGTGGAGATTCTGCCCGATGGATTTTTGGCCGATGTTTCGCCGGAAACCCTGCGGCGCTCGACTTGGGGCCAGGGATCCCTCGGCCCGCGCACAGTCAACCTGGAACCGGCGCTGCGGGTAGGAGACAAGTTAGGGGGGCATTTTGTCAGCGGCCATATCGATGGGGTGGGGCAACTGTGGGATCAAGCCGCCACCGGCAACGCCTGGGAGCTGAGCTTCAAGGTTCCTGAAGAGATCGGGCGTTACATCGTACCCAAGGGCAGCGTGGCGGTGAATGGGGTGAGCTTGACCATTGCCGAGGTGCGCCAAGGGGGCTGCTGGTTCAAGGTGGCTGTGATCCCCCAAACCTACCGCGAGACCAACCTTTCTCAGCTCCAAGTTGGGGATCCCGTCAACATAGAGGCGGATATTTTGGGCAAGTATGTGGAAAAATTGCTGGGCTTGCTGCCCCCCGAGAGCAGCGTTTCTCTGGAGTTTCTGGCCGAGCATGGCTATATCTAGGTACCTTTCCCATGATCCACCCCGAGGAAGTTGAGCGCCTGCGCGGCGTAAATGTTTATCTCATTGGGATGATGGGCAGCGGCAAATCCACCGTGGGATCGGAGCTGGCAGCCCAGTTGCGCTTTCAATTTTTCGACACCGATGGGCTGGTGGAGCAGGTGGGAGGCTCTTCCATCGCCCAGATCTTCGCGGAGCATGGGGAAGCCTACTTTCGGGATCTGGAGACGCAGGTGTTGGCCCAGTTGAGCAGCTACACCCGGCTGGTGATCGCCACAGGCGGCGGCATTGTGTTGCGCCCCAAAAATTGGAGCTACTTGCACCATGGCCTCACCGTTTGGCTGGATGCGACCCCCGAGCTGATTTGGCAGCGGCTCAAGCGGGATCCCGGCCAACGCCCCCTGCTGCAAACCCCCGACCCCCAAGCTGCCCTGTACAAGCTGATGCAAGAGCGAGAGCCGTTCTACGCCCAAGCCGATGTGCGGGTGCCCATCCGGTCAGAAACTAGCCCGCCCCAATTGGTTGAACAGATCTGGCAAGCCATTCGCGCCCGCCTGCGAGACGGGATCCCTTCCTAGCCACCTCGCGCCCAACACAAAAAGGGATCCCATGAGGGATCCCTGAACTCTTTAGTTTTTGATTTTTGATTACTCAAGATTCGCCGGGAGCGGATCCCTGACGCAGCCAGGGTAGCTTCCTTTAGAGCGCATTGCCGCGGGGGAGGACTTCTTCAGGGAACTCAAAGCGCTCATGGGGCTGGTCCTGCGGCGCCATCCACGCCCGAATCCCCTCG
>NZ_JBSSCH010000026.1:0-22140 GCF_054059615.1 Thermostichus sp. OS-CIW-33 | reverse complement strand
GTCAGGACTTGGGTCATGGTTCTATCGTAACTTCCGCATTCCTCCCGACACTGACCCTACGGGTACAGTGCGGGGCTCCTGCGATTTCTAGCTGAAGGCGGTCTCCGGGATCCCTTCCTGGGCCAGGGTTCGCAGTACGGTTTGTACCCGCTTGCGGCTGCCGATCATCCCCAGGTAGTGGGGGGTCAGGCCGGAGTGGTAGATGGCCCGCAGGATTTGGCAATCGAGGCTGTAGCTGCGGGTCACAAGAGCGATGTAGAGCTGCGGGATCCTGTGCAGATGGGGGATAAGTTGGGCAAAGGGTTCTGAGCACAGCCGCTCGGCAACGGGAAAGCGCTGAGGGGTTACCCAGTCCGGGCGATCGTCCTGAACCCAAATGCGAAAGCCGGCCAAATGGGCGATCTGGGCCAGGGACAGGCCGCAGTGGCCCGCTCCGACGATCAGCAGGGTGGGGGAAGGGAGGAGGGGCTCGACCCAGGATCCCGCGAGGAGCTGTGGGCGGGATGGCAGGGGGGCAAAGTGCTCCGCACCGCTGTCGCTAAGGCTGAGGTAGGGGAACCCCTGAGGATGGAGGGGAGTGATCAGCCAAGCCCTTTGCCCTTGGGTCAGAGCCTGGAGGATCTGGGCCACCAACGTTTGGGCAAGGGATCCCTGCCATCGCTGTAGCCAAATGTGCATCCGTCCCCCGCAAACGCCCAGGGGAGGGCTGTTGAGGTCAAGGGAAACTTGCATCCCAGCCGGCGAGGACTCCGTCTTGCCGAAGTGCTCCGCGCTGCTCTCGCCATCGCCAACGGGAACAGCGGTCTGCAAAAGGGTTTGCGCTCGGGCAATGACTTCCGCTTCGGCAGCCCCACCGCCAACAGTGCCCAACAGGGTGCCATCGGATCCCACGGCCAGTTTTGCCCCCGCCTGGCGAGGCACAGATCCCTGGGTGCGGATCACGGTGGCCACCACCAGCGGCCCGCGGGAGAGCATATCTGCCAACTGTCGGTAAAAGGTCTCGTCCACCTCAGCCTCGGTTATGCCTACGGCACCCTAGCGGGAACGGTCAGGGACTCAATGATCAAGAAAGCCCCTCTAGGATGGCCTGATGGAGGGCAACCCGGAAAGCCTGGAACCCGTTCTCCCGCCGACCGTGGTAGACGGCGTTGGTGAGCAGCGCCACCACCAGCTCCCGCTCTGGATCGATCCACAGGGAGGTTCCGGTGAAGCCGGTGTGGCCGAAGGCGCTGGGGCTGAACGGGTAGCTGCTGGCCAAGGGATCCGGGGAGCGCAAGGCAAACCCCAAACCCCGGCGCTCGTGACAGCGGTGGGCATCCCCTTGCTGAGGCAACTGCTCGCGGGTCATTTCCCTCACCGTCTGCGGCTGCAACAGGGATCCCGTCAAAAAACTCTCCCCGAAAGCAGCTACTTCCTCTGCCGTGGCGAATAGTCCGGCATGGCCGGCGATCCCGCCCAGGCGGGCGGCATTTTCGTCGTGAACCTGCCCCTGCAGGCGGCGCTTTCGCCAAGGACACAGCTCGGTGGGGGCACAAGAGCCAGAGACAGAGGATGGGTCAAAGGGATCCCCTGGATAAAACTGAGTTTGGCTCAGGCCCAGAGGCTGCAAGATCCGGGCGTACAAGATCTGATCCAGAGGGGTTCCGCTCAGACGTTCCAAAGCCAGCCCCAGCAGGATCAATCCAAGATCGCTGTAGACTCTGCGGGATCCCGGCCTGTAGGCCAAAAAGGTGTGCAGGGCCATGTGCCGGGCCGATTCGGCATCGGGCTGTCGAAAAAGGGGTCGCCAGGCGGGCAAACCGGCGGTGTGGGCCAGCAACTGTCGCACCGTCACCTGTTCTGCTGCAATAAGCTGGCCCAAGGACTCCGGCTCCGCAGCTATCCATTCCCCTGGTTGCAGAGGATCTTCATAGGGGGCAATGGGGCGGGATCCCTGAAACTCCGGCAACAGGAGACTCACCGGTTGATCCAACAGCAACGCTCCGGCTTCCACCAGGGCCATGCAGGCGGTGGCGGTGTAGAGCTTGGTCAGCGAGGCCAGGTCAAAACGGGTGGCCGAGGTTGTCGGTTGGCGCCGGGTCTCAGGGTCGAGATAACCTGCCGCCCTTGAGTAAATACACCTTCCCTTGTGGCGGATGGCCACTTGGGCAGCGGGGAAAAGGTGCGGAATGGCAGAGTTGAGCAGCCCCTCCAGCAAGGCTGGATCCCAACCCATCTGCTTCTCCTCCTGGCTTGGGGATCCCCAGTCCAACAAACAACTTGTAACGGTGTTTACAAAAGCCTACCGCTTCCCCAGCTAGGATGCCACCACGGCAGGCTACATCATCAAGGGATCCCAGGTGCGGCTGGAGTTGTTGCAAGCCTTTTTGAACGTGGTGGAAACAGGTAGCTTTTTGGCCGCTGCTCGCCTCAGCGGTCTGACCCAATCGGCTATTAGCCGCCAGATCCAGGCCCTGGAGGAAGCGGTGGGGGCTCCGCTGTTGCATCGCAAAAGCCCGGTGGCTCTAACCGTAGCTGGGGAACGGCTTTTGCCCCATGCCCGTCGCATCTGTCAGGAATGGCAGCGGGCTCAGGAAAGCATTCGAGAATGGCTGCAGGGCCAGCAAACCGAGCTCTGCATTGCTGGGATCCATTCTCTGATCGCCCATCAACTGCCGCCGGTGCTGCAACAGTTTTGCCGGGAGTACCCAGAGGTGCAGTTGCGGGTTACCGCTCTGGGCAGCGACCGCGCCTTGAAGGTGCTCAGGGATGGGCTGGTGGACGTGGCCCTGGTAATGGAGAATCCCCTGATGACCCGGGGGGCAGAACTGGTGGTGGAGCCACTGTACTCGGAGCCAATTCAAGTATTGATGCCCGCCACCCATCCCCTCAGCCGCTACGAGCGGATCCCCTGGAAGGTGCTGGCGGAGTATCCCCAGGCCGTGTTCAAGGATGGCTATGCCATGCGCTCCTTGGTGGGATCCCATCTGGCCCGACAGGGGCTTCCCCTGAAAGCAGCCCTGGAACTGAACACCTTGGATGCCTTTCGGGGGGTGGTGCGACAGGGGCAGCTCATTGCCCTCCTGCCGGAGTCGGCCCTGGTGGACTGCTGCGCCGATCCGGATTTGCAGGTGCGGCCCACCGAGCCCCCCCTCTTGAGGCGACAGGTGGTTATGGTCACCACCAGCGATCGCTATCGGATCCCTCCCATTCGCCGGTTTTTGCAGTTGGCCGCCCAGCTGATTAGGCAGTCTGGTAATGCTGAGCCTGCTTCCGGCGCAGATCCCCATTGGCCCTCTGCTGGGCTGTTGTCGGTTTTGTAGAGACCTTTTGTAGAAATTTCTGGTCAAATACCCATATCGGTAGTTTCAAGTGTTCCGCCCTTATCTCCCCCTATCCTGAGTAGCCCAGCGCTCCCGACCGCCGATGCTATGAGCCAAGAGTTTCGCGAGCTGTTGAAAAAAATCGGCAGCGGCACCCACACCCACCAGGATCTCAGCCGGGCAGAGGCCGCCAGCGCTGCTCGAATGCTCCTGCGGGGGGAGGCCACTCCCGCCCAGATCGGGGCTTTTTTAATTGCCCACCGCATCAAGCGCCCCACTGCCGAGGAGCTGGCCGGTATGTTGGATGCCTATGCAGAAGACGGCCCTCTTCTGCCCCAACGGGATTTGCCTCATCCCTTGATCATCTTTGGCCATCCCTACGATGGCCGCTCGCGGACGGCACCGCTGGGGGTGCTGGTGGCTTTGCTGCTGGCGGCGGCAGGGTCAGCCGTTTTGCTGCATGGCTCTGGCTTCTGTCCCACCAAGTATGGGCTGCCCTTGGAAGCGGTGTGGCGGAGCTTGGGGGTGGATTGGCGAGGGCTATCCCTGGAGCGGGTGGGGCAACTGCTGGAACAAACCGGGCTGGGATTTTTGTATTTGCCCACCTGTTTTCCCCAGGCTCAGGCCCTGATGGACTACCGGGATCAAATCGGCAAGCGCCCCCCCTTGGCCACCTTGGAGCTGGTCTGGACGCCCTACCAAGGCCCCTTTCACCTGGTGGCCGGGTACGTGCATCCGCCCACCGAGGCCACGATGCTGGAGCTGTTTGCCCTGCGGGAGATTCGGCAATTTACCACCGTCAAAGGTTTGGAAGGCAGTTGCGACCTGCCGCGGGAACGGGCGGCCATTCTCAACCAGGGCGGGAAACGGCTGCTCTTGAAGGCTCGCGATTGTCACTTGGCAGGCCCGGAGATTCCCCTCTCCGGCGAGAAAGAGCTGCTCCGGCAGATGCAGCAGGTGCTCAGCGGGGATCCCTGTGAACTCACCCCAGCCGTTCTCTGGAATGGGGGCAGCTATCTGTGGCTCCTCGGGCTTGCTCCATCCTTGCCAGAAGGGATCCAACAGGCGGAAGACCTACTTCGCTCCGGACGGGTGATGGAGAAGCTGAAACAACTGATCCAGGTGATCGACCTCTCCTAGGGCTGGGATCCCCTGTTTTGATGGCTGGAGTCAAGCTCTCCAGCCCAGGGAAAAAAGCCCCCCGGCCAGCTCCAGGGGGCAAGAAGGGAAAGGTTGGATCCTTCAGGGCAACAACTCTTCGATGGCCTCTTCTTTGGTGTTGGTGCGGCGGGAGAGGGTGCGGCGGTCGAAGGTCATGTGGATCTCCCGGTTTTGCTCGCCATCGGCAGCCACCGCAAAGATGGGGAAGTCGATGTTGCCGTCTGGGAAAGCCATGTGGAAGCGGAAGGTGCCATCGGGGTTGAGCTGGATCTTGCGCCCGCCAATGGTAACGGTGGCATCCGGCTCTGTGGCCCCATAGACAATCAGCTCGGCATCGGCCACCAACCAGAACTTGCGAGAGCGCTGCGGCAGCACTTCGGAAGCCCCCGAGAACAGGCCCAGGCCGGATCCTGAAGCCATCCAGGGAGCAGCGGGCACCTCCGCCATGGCCATCCCCATCATGCCCACACCCGAGGGGATGATAAACGAGCTGATGGCCTGCTCGGGCACCAATTGGCGGCTGCCCATCTGGTGGCTGCCAAACAGGGATCCCGCCACCCGCATTGACTCAAAGCCGCCCACCATTTCTAGGAAGGGATCGACCGTGGCACCCTGCTGCGGCTCATCGCCCTTGTAGGCCACCACGCCCATGCCGGTGGCGCTGCGCTTGTAGGGCTCGCTGAGCTGGTAAAGGGTGCGGCCCTGCAGAGCCATGTCGAAGGGCACTGTCAGGAAGTGCTCTTCAAACCAGTCGGAGGGAAAGACTGGCGGCACCATCACTGCAGCCGAGCGGGCCAACATCAGCCAGCGGCCATCTGCCGTCCGGTAGCCGATCTCCACAATGTAGGAACGATCGCTCACCGGGATCGGCAAATACCACTCCCGCGCCAACTCGTCACAGGGGTACTCCTGCATGCTGTGGGCCGGCTGGTAGCTGAAATCGATATCCGTCACATCGTAGAGGCGCAGCGCCAATTGCTGACCCCCCTCGCGGCGCTTGCTCTCCTTGGCCTCGTTGGGCACATCCCAATAGGCGTAGGCCCACTGGGGATCCCGCGGCAGCAAAACGATGCGGCTTTCCCCGTAACCGCCCGGCAAATCGCCCAGCCCTTTGTCCACATCGGCCAGATCCGTCTTGCCGGCAACCTCTTGACCCCTAAACTTCGTTTGGGTGACCGATTCTTGCCCCTTGGGCTCCGGCATGGCATCGACAGGGCGGCCAGCTTTGACTTGGGCCTCTCGAATGGCCTCAATCAGCTGGTCTTTGGTCATGCGGCTGTACTTGGGGATCTGATAGCGGGCAGCTTCTTCCCGCAACTGCCGGATGGTCATTTCTTCCAACGGGATCCGCTCTTGTGGCATGGTCGGGGTCTCCTGTCTTCGACAAATCGGGCTTCGTGCAATGCTCCAGCTTTTGTCCTATGGGCCGATCCCAGCTTGTGGTTCTGGGGACAACCTTGAACCTGCTGATGTATCGGCTTGCCTCGGGCTCTCCAGCCGCTGATGACCACAGGTGGGGATCAACGGGGATCATCAAGAATGATGAACCCATGTTTGCGTATTTTTGCCTGTCGGTCAAGACCCTGGGGATCGCTGGGGATCAATCTCTTGTTCTCCGACCCACCTTTAGGGAGAGGCCAGGAGCCCCAGCTGCTCTCAAGCCAAGGGGAAGACTGCGCGGGATCCCCTGCCGAACCGGCCCTGCCTGGGTAGCATGGGGGAGGATGAGCGGTTGCCGAGCGGGCCGCAGGTTTTGAGGCCAAGAGGTGTGGGCATGAGGTGGTGGAAGTATAGGATTCAAGGCATACGGATCCAAGTGAGCTGGGCAGCACTGGGGATCCTGCTGGCGGGGCCGGTCTTGCCGGTGGAAGCTGTGGATGCCCAAACGCTGTTTCCTCCCCTTTACCGCTTGCAAGGGGGATCCCCTACCCTGCCCGCTTCTGAAGCAACGCCCTGGCGTCCAGTAACCCAGGATTCTGTTCCGCTCCCACAAACAGATCAAGCCGATCCAAAAGTCCAGCCGGCCCAACCCGGCCATGGAGAAGTGGCAGAAGGCCCGGTTTTCGATCTGGATCTGTTGCGGCAGTTCGGCACCAGCCCTGGCGGCAGTGGCTCTGGATCCCGGCAGGGGGAAGTGATCGGGCCGGGCAGCGGCCAGAGTGGGGTGCGCGGAGCCAGTCCTGGCTCAGGGGTGGGCACAGGCCAAGGGCCAGGGGGCGGAACGGGTCTGGAGGCGGGATCCCAGCGGCGGGAACCGCAAGTGACAGGGTTGATTGTGGATGCACGAGGCTTGGATTTCTTGCCTAGCCAGTCAATGCGCTTGTTTGATCCCGATGGCAATCAAGTCTATACCCCCGTTACTCTTGGCCAAGACCTCAACGCGGCCTTTGTGGGCAGCGAGGGCACAGCTGCCTATGCCACCTCGGAAGAGCAGGCCCGCTCACTGGTGAACCGCATCGGGGAACGGCCTCACCGCATTCGTGCCATCCGCACCCTGGGCTACGACCTGGTGATTTCCGCCGAAGATGCTTTTAGTCTGCGCCAGATGAATGCGACAGATGGCTTTCTGGATCGCTTTGCTGTGGTGGTCATCTGGGATGGCAGCCAAGCCAGTCTCCCCTGAGGCCCAGGGATCCCAGCATGGCCATCAAAGCACAGGACAGAGGAATGCTAGCCTAGCAAAAGTGCTCTGTCTGCACCACCCGCACCACCTCCAGCGGGGTTGATATCTTCCTGGGGATCCCAGCCTTATGCAACGGTTTGCCAACCAACCTCTGCGGGAACATCCCCACCTGGCGGTGTTTTCCTCCAGCAAGGTGGGCAATTTTGTGGTTACCATCCCGCTGTTGCGGGGCCTCAAGGAAAAATACCCCGGCTGTGTGCTGGACTTTTTCGGCAGCGAGATTACCCGCGACTTTGAGCTCCACTGCCCCTACATCGACTTCAGCTTTCCTCTCTACAGCCGTCGTCCCGATTACCTCGAGGCCCTGACCGCTGCTGTGCGAGAACGGGTGACCCAGGCCGGCCCCTACGACTTGGCCATCAATTGCGACGAGTTTAGCGAGCTCAACCTGGTGGCGGTAACGGCCCTGCGCCCCCAGTACATTGCCGGGGCCGGTTTGACCTTGGATTTTCGCCGCAAGTTGGATCCCGGCTCCGACCCGGTGCAGCGCATGCTCCAAGACGACGACTGGAACAGCCTGGAGTTTTTGCAGCGCTACAAAGATATCCTCACCAGCAACTACATCGCCGAAATCTTCTGTCGCCTGGCCTATGTGGAGACGGATTTTTTTCGTCTGGAGCTACCCAGCCGGGATCCCGATTTTCCGGTGCCAGAGGTTTTGGTGCACATCACCACTACCCGCCGCGCCAAGATGTGGCCTCTGGAGTACTGGCGGCAGGTGATCCAGTGGTGCCAAGGCCAGGGCCTGCAGGTGGGGCTAATCGGCAGCGCGCCGGAGCTGCAGCGATCCCTCTACCACGGCGGCAGCAGCGAAGACGAACTGCTGGCGCAAACGGGAATGGTTGACCTGCGGGGCAAAACCAGCCTCATGGAGCTGGCAGGAGCCTTGAAGCGGGCGCGGGTGTGTATCTCCGTGGATGCGGGGCCGATGCACATAGCGGCGGCAGTGGGCTGTCCCACCATTGCCCTGTTTGGCAACGATGTCGATGGGGATGGGGCCAGCCCGGTGCGACTGTGGGCTCCTCGTCTGCCCCACGTCTATCTCACCCAAACCGCCTACAAGTGCCGGGTCTGCGCAGAGAACAAGTTCAAAAACGAAACCTGCCTGGTGGAGGGTCATCCCTGTATGGCCCATCTCAAGCCGGAAACGGTCATCGGCTACTTGAAAGAGATTCTCAAGCAAACCTAGAGGTTCCACGCCCTCACCCCCAGCCCCTCTCCCAAAGAGAGAGGGGAGCTATGGAGCGACGGGGTGAGTTGTTTCATGGCTACTTGAAATGGCCATGTCTTGGGATCCCCATCTTTTTCCCCCTGGGAATCAGGGGGGCCGGTGGGCAGCAAGGAGTGCCCAGGGGCGCAGTTCGGATCCCTGGAAGTCCGTTTAAGCTGAGAGTTCAAGGCTGAAAACTTAGTGCCTAAACCATTTGGGTGTGAGCTGTGACTTTGGAGACGTGGTGTCGCCACCAGCTGAGCCGCTTTGCAGAGTGGGGAAAAATAAGGCTCTGGCAAGGAGTTGCCCTGAAGCTGCTGGCCACTGCTTGCTTTGCCTGTTTAGGGGCGATCATCCGGCTCAACACTCCCGCCCTTCACCCCTTTCAGATTGTGTTTTTGCGCAACCTATTCGGGTTTCTCGCCCTGTCGCCGCTGGTGTTGCGGGCTGGGATCCAGTCTCTGCACACCGCCAAGATGGAGTTTTACCTCCTGCGCTCGGCGATCAGCACGGTGGGGATGTTGCTCTCCTTTTGGGCAGCCAGCCTGTTGCCTCTGGCAGAAGCTACGGCGCTGAGCTTTGTTCAACTTTTGTTTGCCGGCACGATGGCGGTATGGGTGTTGGGCGAGCAGATGCGCTCGTCCCGCTGGCTGGGATTGGGCCTGGGGTTTGCCGGGGCTTTGGTGATGTTGAGGCCAGGCTTCCGAGAGTTTTCTCTGGGAACAGGGCTGGCCTTGGGGGCGGCAGCACTCTTTGCCTGGGTGACCATCGTGCTCAAGATCCTCTCCCGCACCGAGTCCAGCCTCACGATTACGGCCTACATGGGCCTGCTGCAGACCCCCCTTTCCTTTCTGGCTGCCGTCTGGGTTTGGACCTGGCCTTCTCCTGAGCAGTGGCTGTGGATGGTGGCCATGGGGCTACTGGGCAGCATTGGCCAGGTGGCCCTCGCCCAGGCCTACAAGCTGGCTGAGGTGACGATGCTGCTGCCTCTGGATTTCTCCCGTCTGCTCTGGGCCAGCCTAATCGGGTTTTGGGTGTTTGCCGAGATCCCGGATGGGTGGACTTGGATGGGCGGAGCCTTGATCTTGGTGGGCGCCACCTCTGGAGCCTACGGCGAAGCCCGCCTGCCCACAATGCCGACCCAGGCCCGTACCGGCGGAGTTGGATAGCAGGCAGATGATCCTCTGCCAGGGGCAATGACCTAGACCCGAGGCAGAACGGGGCTGGAGCTGGTTAAATCGGTGGTGGTAAGGGCCACCAACAGGGCTTCTGGACTGACGGGGAAGGGCAGGTGGTGGATGTCGGATCCTGGCTGGCAGGCCACTTGGGCAGCATGCAGCAGGTCGGCGGATCCCAAGTGACCTAGCTTGAGATCCCGCAAGTTGAGGGGCAGCCCCACCTGGCGGTAGAACTCCAGCAACTGGGTACGTGCTGCCAGCGCCAACTGGCTTCCCTGCAGGATCTCTTCTAGGCGGAGCTGGGCCAAAATGCCGAAAGCCACCTTCTCGCCGTGCAGGGTGGCCCGGTGCCCCGACAAGTGGGTTAGCCCGTTGTGGACAGCGTGGGCGGCCACGGTGCGACACTTAGCCCCACCCATGCCGCCGACGATCCCCGCCAGGCAGATGCAGGCATCCACCACCTGCTTCCAAGCGGTTCCGCCCGGCTCCCTCAAGGCCGCCGCCGATTGCTGGAGGAGCAAATCCCGCAGGACGCGGGCCTGCTGCACAGCGCCAATCACCAGGGCATCTTCTGAACTGCCGCTGCTGACGGAAGACTCGTACCACTTAGCCAAGGCATCTCCGATCCCAGCCACTAGGGTGCGCGCTGGAGCTTGCAGAATCAGCTCATAGTCCAGGATCAGGGCAGCAGGGGCGCGATCCAGGCTCACATCCTGCTGAAAAGCGCCGCTGTCGGAGTAGATATTGGATAGGGCGCTCCAGGCGGCACAGGTGGCCGCAGAGGTGGGCACGGTAACCACCGGGATCCCCAATCTGTGGGCCACTAGCTTGGCCGTATCCAGTGCCTTGCCACCCCCCACTCCTAAGATGCCGGTTACCGATTCCGCCATGGCTAGCGCCTGCAAACGCGCCAGCTCCGACTCGCTGCAATCTACCCCGTAGGTAGTCCAGTGGACTTGGACGGCAGGCTCCCGCGCGAAATTGCGCTCCAGGGGGGCCTCAACTACAGCCAAGGAGCGTTCCCCCCCGATCACCAGCACGCGGGATCCCAGTACCGCAAGGGGCACAGCTTCCAGAATGCCGCTGCCGCGGTACAGCCGACCCGGGGCCAGAATGGCAAGATCCAATTGGCAAGGAGAGGCGCTCAGCATTGCAAGAATGGGCGAGAAAAAGGACTCCGTCCCGCTATCGCGAATAGCTCAGTGTCCGTGAATACAGATAACGATTCTAGCCGCAAAAAGGGCTGCGCACCGCTGGCGCGAATGCAGATGGCTCACCTAAGGTCTGGCTATAGTTAAGCTGTTCATCCCCTCAACTCTGCAGCCTCTAAGGTCTCTGGCCCCCTGACACGTTCGCAGAAGTGTCGCGTAGCGACAACAGTTCTCAGCAAGGGATCCCACCATGAACCCCACAACTCAACATCAGCTCATGCTTAAAATTGTGGCCGGCTCTGCTTGGGCCGATGGGCATTTGGAACCCCAGGAATTGGCCTACTTGGGATCCCTGCTGCGCCGCTATGGTTTGGAGCACGATACCGAGCTGCGAGAACTGATCCAAGAGCCTATCCCAATGGAGCAAACCGAGCGCTGGATGGCCGATTATCTTGCCCAGGCCAGCGAAACCGAGCGCATGCAACTTTTGGGAGCAATCGGCAACCTGATGATCGCGGACGACACGGTCTCTCCAGAAGAGCACACCCTCTTGGATGACTACTACACCCTCATGGCCGGGATCCCGGCTCGTCCAGAAGCTGCACCCAACCTGGTGAAGGGCGTTGGGCAATTTTTCCGGCGCATGGCTAAGGCTGTGGGGAGCAGGTGACGCGAGAGTGCATCAGTCTGTGCAGTTGCTCCCCAATGGTCTGGATCCCACTGACAATGCGCTCCTCGGGTTGATAGCTGAAGGCCAGGCGCAGAGCATGGTCTCCTTGGCCGTCGGCAAAGCAGTGGGTGCCCGGTAGGAAGGTGACCCCCAGGGCACGGGTAGCCTGCAACAAGGTGCTGGCGCTTAGGGAAGGGGGCAGCTCACACCAGACGAAAAATCCACCCCCAGGGGCCTCCACCTTGACTTCGGGCGGAAAATATTGAGCGATGGCCTCCAGCATCACCTGGCACTTTTCTCGGTAGCGACGGGTGAGGAGTTGAATGTGGCTTTGCAGACGGCCCTCCCCGCAATAGCGGGCCACCACCCGGCCCAAAAAGGGCCCCAGGGATCCCTCGCTGCGAAACATCTCCAAGCGGCGGATGATCTCAGGGTGACCACAGGCCCAACCCACCCGCACCCCCGGCACCACAATCTTGGAGAAGGTGCCCACATGAAGAACCCAGCCTTCCCGATCCAGCGCAGCCAAACTGGGCAAGGGATCCCCGGCAAAGCGCAGGTCGTAGTAGGCCTCGTCCTCCACCACCACCACACCGTACTCAGCTGCCAACTGCACCAATTTCTGCCGCCGTGGCCCAGAGAGGGTGCAGCCTTTGGGGTTTTGGAAGGTGGGAATGGTATAGACAAATCGGGGGCGGATCCCTTGGCGAGCCAGATCGCGCAGCACCTCTTCCAGGCGATCCACCACCATGCCTTCCCCATCCACCGGAATCGAGATCAGACGCGCTCCTGCCGCCGCAAAACGGCTGACAGCCCCCATGAAGGTGGGCCCTTCCACAATGACTACATCCCCCGGCTCCACGAAGACCTGAGGCAACAGGCCGAGGATCTGCCCAGAGCCATAGCCGATCAGTAGGTTTTCCGGCTGGGCCTCTACCCCTCTATCCCGCATCAACTGCAGCACCACGTTGATCAGCCCGGCAAACGTGCCGCCGTAATTGAGGGCATTGTCCCCATCTTCCGCCAACACCTCCGCCGTGGCCCGCGCCAAGTCGGCCTTGGGAAACAGGCGCGGATCCGCCAGCCCAAAGGTAAAACTGGTAACCACTGGCGCTGCACCTGGGATCTCCGCCCCGAAAGGAGAAGGGATCACAGCCTGAGCCCGTTGGGCAAAAAGGGTTTGCAACAAGGGCCGCGAAGTGCTACGCGGTGCCGATGCGGACGAGGTCTGGGTCATGGCAAGCAAGAGAAAGAATACCTTAGGCCAATGCCTGCCACGATAACAAGAAAGAACTGCCCAGGAGTAGGGATCCCAAAACCCGCCGCCAGCTCCGGTAGGGGATCTCAGCCAAGACGCCGCCGGCGCTCAGGCATAGGAAGGGGAGCACCACCAAACCCCAGCGAGCACTTTGCTGCAGGGTGTTCACTTGGGGATCCCAAAACCATGTCGCCAGCGCCCCCATCCAGAGGACATGGCCCAAACCGGCCAAGCTGAGCAGGGCTTGCTGCCGTTCTGCCCAGGGCCAGCCCAACCGCACCAAGCTCAACCCCAAGGGCAGCATCAAAGTAGCCAAAACGGCCAAGCCACTTTGGGAGCTGAGAGGATGGGGAATCACCTCAGCAGAGGTAGCTGGCCAATCAATCCGTCCCAACCAGGAAAAACCCATCACCAGCAGCAGCAAAAGCAGTCCTGATGCCCCGCACTGCTGACGCGAACGCAACGGTTGCCGTGGCCACTGCTGGCTCGTCCACAGCCCCGCCCAGAGCAGAGCCAAGGGCCAAACCTTATAAGACAGGGCACAAGCTAAGGCCAGACCCCACCAGCGCAAGGTGGATCCCGGCCCAACACCACAACTGCAAAGCAAAACCAGGCTGCCCAAAATCTCGCTGCCTGGCTCCAACCCTTGGGTCAACACCCAGGGGCTGAGTCCCCATAGACCGGCACTCCAGAAGTTGCCCCAGCTCCAGCACAACAGCAGAATGGCCAAGCAGGCCATAGCTGAGAAGATGTGCAGGATCCCTTCAGCCGAGATCCCGGTTCCCTGAGCCAGCCAGGGCAGTAGCCTGTCGGCAAAAGCGCTCCGCACCACTGACGCGAACGAGTGGTAGAGAGGCAGTTCCGGTTGGACAAAAGTCAGGGATCCCTCAGAACTGCTCACCGGCAAAACGCGCCACCACTGCAGAGGAGCCGGTTGCCCCCAAGAGCGGAGTCGCTGCCCCAAAAGAAGGCCCATCCCTCCCCATAGCAGCCAGTGGCCCATGAAACCAAAACCGACCAAACGCCGAAGGCGATGGTTGTCCCTGTTGGAGGAGCTCAGGCGGGGAAATGAGCCGCGGGGCAGCCGCTTGCCCGGGCGGGGTGTGGCGGGGGGAAACTTCATGGGTAAACCCTAGCCTGTTCGCATGAGCAGTGCAGAACACTATCCCTACACGGGGTGGGCCCTCGACCGGCAGCAGAACATCCAACGCCCTCTACTCTTGGCCGGTTGGGGAGAAAAAGTGCCCCTTCGTTACTTCCAAAAGAGAATCTCCCCGCGTGACATACTCCCGCACTCATGCTGACGCAAAGCGCTCCGCGCCGCTAGAGAGAAGGTCTAGTCAACTCTAGATCGCCCGTCAAGGGGCAACCCGACTGTTGCCAGCGGCGGATGGCCTGGGCAGTGAGTCCATTCGTTACATCGCGAATGGGGATCCCCGATCCGGTTACCTGCAGACGCACCAACCGCCAGGGATCCCCAGGAGCAGCCCGCAGAACATAAGCCTCGTAGGCCAGTTGCAGGGTTTCGCTGCGCCGACCGGCCAAGGAGTTGCCCTCCTTTTGGGGGTGTTGGGGCAAGACCAAGCGGCGCTCCAGCGTGGTGAAATACAGCCGAAAAGCTTCTGGCGAAACAGCAGTTGCGGTGTCCGGCAAAACCGGAGCCAGCTCCTGTTGGCGTAAGCGGGCCGGAGACCCTGGAGAGAGCATTTCAACCTCCGGCTTCCCCACCAGCACAACCTGAAACTCAGAGCGGGAGCGGCTCAAGGCCAGATTGAGAAACAAAGGCAACTGCTCCGTTAGAGCCTCAGCCCAAACCTGAGGAGCAGCCAGGCAAGTTTCCCCTCTTGCCGGAACGAAATGCTCCGCACCCCTAACGCGCCCAGGAGTGCTGACCAGGCCCAAAACCACCGACAAACCGACTCCTAGCCAACATCTCCTGCCGGATCCAGCCGGCCTTTTTTCAGGGATCCACTGCACAAGCCTACGGCGTCGTTGCATTACAGAACTACCCCAATAACATCGGGCATCTCCCCACACCCTCACCCGGCAGCATCCCATGAGGCTTGGAAGCGCCGCAAGGCGGCCACGGGATCGGGAGAAGCGGTGATGGGGCGGCCCACCACCAGATAATCGGCTCCTGCCCGCAGAGCTTCGTCGGGCGTGCAGATGCGCTGTTGATCCTCCTCTCCATCCCCCGCCTTGGCTTGGCCCAGACGGATCCCGGGAGTAACCAGCAAAACCTCCGGCCCCAAAGCTTGGCGCAACCGCGAGACCTCCTGAGGAGAGCAAACCAGTCCAGTAAAGCCTTGAGCTTGAGCCAGCCGGGCCAAATGCAACACATAGTCGGCGGGATCCATCTCGATGCCCAGTTCCTGTCGCACCTGCGGGGGGCTGAGGCTGGTTAAGAGGGTAACCGCCAATAGCCGACAAGAACTGCCCTGGGCGGCTGCCACGGCTGCCCGCAACATGGCACTGCCACCGGCAGCATGGACGGTGAGCAGATCCACTCCATAGCTGACGGCCACCGCCGTGGCCCTCCCCACGGTGTGGGGAATGTCGTGCAGCTTCAAATCCAGAAAAATGCGCTTGCCCCTTTCCTTGAGAGCCTGCAGAACGGAAAAACCCGCAGCAGTGAACAACTCCAGACCCACCTTCCACCACAGCACCTGCGGCAAAGAGTCCACCCACTCCAGAGCCTGCTCTTGAGAAGAAGTATCCAGCGCAACAATCAGGCGGTCACCCTTCATCGGGGCTCATTCCGGGGCTCATAGTGGGGACAGCCCTCACAGGGGCCGCAGGGGTTGACGGCACAGCGCAACTCTGGAGAATGGGCATTGTAGCGGCAGGTGGGATCCCCGATGTATTCTGGCGGCGAAGCCACGTAAGTGTAAACAACCACGCCCCCAAATCCTATCGGGCTGACGAAGAAACGACTGGTGGTGAAAGATTCGCCAGAAGGGTTGAGGGTTTCCTCAAAGGGTTCTGGCTCAGGCTCCAGCTCCACTTCCTCCTCCAGATTCCAGAGGGCTTCCCACTGCCTAAGGGTTTCCTGTAAAGGCACAGCCAAGTGCTCTGCCAGCTCCATCAGGGCAGTCTCCAAAGAGGCCAAACTTTCTTCGGCCACTTGGGCAAAGGCTGCAACCCATTCCTCCAAAAGTTTCTCAAAATCCATGCAGCAGCGACCTAGAGGTTCCTTCTTCACCTTACCGCCAGCCTGGGCAACCTTTAACTTCCTCCCCGGCAAACGGCATCCACTAGAGCTTGATTCACCAATGGAAACAGCTCCGCCAACTCTTCTGTGGATAGGTTTCCGGTACAGACATTGGCGCGAATATGCCACTCTGCCCACATTTGTGCCGAAGGAGCAGCAGGATCCCGGCCCTCCTCAGAACCTGAACCGCCCACAGGTACCCGAGGGAGGCTGCGTCCCGACCCAAGGTTCAGTTGCAGTACGCTGTCACGGTTGATGCCGGTTAGAGAGGTTTGAGCATTAACCCCTTCAGGCAAAGCAAGCGCCAGGGACAAAGCCATCCAAGACAATCCACAAAAGGTAACGCTGCGAAACATGGGATCCTCGCCGGCTAGGATTAGTTTATTTTAAGAGCCCTATCTTGAGCGCAATTATAGCCACTGCCTCCGGTTCCTCTGGGCAGAGCCGGGCTAAGTCTTCCTACGACCGCAGGCCGATTCCCGACCACTGCACGCAATGACGGCCCTGCTCATCCTTCAGGGATCCATCGCGGCGATAGGAAAAGAAATCTTGGGGTTGGCTGAGGGTGCAATGGGGGCTGACGGCAATGTGTTCAGGGGGGATCCCTTGGGCTTGGGCTTGGGCACCGTTGACCCAGCGCAGATCCAGGCGAACCTTGCCGGGCAGAGGATCGGGCAAGAGAGCGGCGCGGGCATCCAGCCCCGGGGGTAAACTGTTCAGCACCAGCTCCGCCACCTCCTCTGACACCTGATAGACCGACCCCGAAATGGAAGGCCCGATGGCAACGCGGATCCCAGCAGCAGGGATCCCCGCCTGTAAAAACTCCTGCAGCACCTTGGACAAGATCCCCGCAGCAGTGCCTCTCCACCCGGCGTGAATGGCTGCCACCCATTCTCGACTGGCCACCAAAATCGGCACACAGTCAGCGGTGCAGACCCAGGCAGAATCTCCTTGGCGGCGGGCAATGACCGCATCTGCCTGAGAGCGGGTAGGGATCCCTTGACCAGCAGAGCAGTCCTGCTCTCGTTTGTGTCCAAAGGTTTCGGTGATCCCATCTGCCCAAACCCAGTTGCAGCCATGCACCTGATGGCCCCACGCGGCCTGTTCAGGGGGCAGTTGCAGCCGAGCGGCCAACTGAGACGGGGGATGGGGATGACCTTGGCGAGAGCCAAAAGCGTGAGGCCACTCCGCCAAAAGCTGACACTCCAGCCAGCGCCATCTCCCTGCCTGCTGCCAAACCCACAAGGCGGAGCCACTCATCGGCGGGAGCTACCCGGACCAGCAATCGGCGGGGATCCTTGAGACCGATGTTGGGCGTGGAGATGACCCACCCGCTCTTCCAAACACATCTTCAGCTCAGCAGGGTTAAACAGCATCGGCAAAAAATGAATGCTCCGGGTTTCTCGGAAAAAGAACAACACCGGCAGCGGCGGCCAGAAAATTTGCCAATCCTGCCACTCGCTGTAGGGGAACTCGCGGATGCGCCTGGAGCCACTGTAGACCTGCAGCGCCGTTCTGGTAAAGGCCAGACCGATCAGAGAGGTCTGCACCACCAAAAACAGGCCAAACAGGCCCACCCCTAGCCCCGCCCAAAACGAAAGCCAGAACAGCGGCACCGCCAAAGCCAACACCGACAGGCTGAGGCGAAAATCCGGGGTCAATAGATGGGCAGAATTGGGTCTAATCATGCCCCATTTCTCCTCTCGGGGATCCCAGACCCATTCTAGGCCGCCTCGGCAACTCTTCAGAAGTCAGAGGATCTGTAGGACATAGAGGAGAGAGCCTCTTCTCGAAATCAGGGAACGAGGGGCAAACCGAACCCGTTTTTTGAGTTATCCCGAAAAATACTTGGGATCCTGGGGAAATTGGGGTTTGCCATTGAGCTTCTTCCCACAGCTGGCCGATACAACCGCGCAGGCGGGATGGAATCCTCGCGTAGCTCTCAACTGAGGGCCTCACCGCGTGCGATGGTATACGATAAACTCCAGAGTTCCGCAAGTTTACAGATCAGAACCGGCGAGACATCCCTCGCTCACCCAAACACGGCCTGGGGAAAACCGACATAATACGGATATAACGAGTGCTTACTGCTAACCCGCACAATTCGTTGGGCCTCTCCATGCCTCTCGACCCTCTCTCTCAGTTGCCAGAGGAGCCAACCACTCAGATCCCCTTGGAGTTTTACGAGCGCAGACCCCAGCCTGAGGCAACTGCGGCCTTTCTAACGGTGCTCAGCGGCGCCAATGTGGGCATGACGTTTCCCTTGGCGAGGGGTGGAGTTTTGGGGCGCAGCCACCGCGCGGACATTCAGCTCTTGGATCACGCCGTCTCCCGGCAGCACTGTCGGCTGGAAAGAGAAAGTGAGGGTTATGTTCTCACCGACCTGGAGAGCCTCAACGGCACTTATGTCAACGGCGAGCGCATCAGCCGCGTTCTCCTGAAGGATGGAGATCGCATTCAAGTGGGGGCCAGCACCCTCAAGTTTGCCTACTACGACGCGGCAGAAGAAGCCTTCTTTTTGCAAATGGCCACTGCCGCCCTCCACGACCCGCTGACCGGCTTGCATAACCGACGTTTTTTCCTGGAGCAACTGGAGCTGGAGATCCCCTTTGCCCTTCGCCATCGCATTCCCCTCCACGTGCTCTATCTGGATTTGGATGGGTTTAAGCAAATCAACGACCGCTGGGGGCACTGGGCTGGGGATCAAACCTTAATCCAGGTGGCGCGGCGATTGCAAGCTCACGTTCGCCAAGACGATCTGGTGGCCCGCTTGGGGGGCGATGAGTTTGCCCTGCTGGTGCGCGGGATCCCGAACTCGCAGATCCTAGGGCTGGCAGAACGCTTGCGGCAGGCTGTCCAGACCCTGTTGGTGCAGGCGGGGACGGAGACCATCTCCCTAAGCTGCAGTGTGGGCATCGCCTCTCTGCTGGAGCTGGGAGAGGGAACTGACCCACAAAGTCTGCTGGCTGCTGCCGACAAAGCCCTCTACCAAGCCAAAGCTGAGGGGGGTAACCGAGAGACTTTGCTGTAGTTCAGGGCCAACTGCTGGAGTTTAGGATCCCTCTACCAAACTGGCGTAGGCTTCGGCGCTCATGGTGTCCTCGAGATCTTCGGGGTTGGCAATGCGCACCTTGATCAGCCAGCCATCGCCATAGGGATCGTCGGCAAGGCTTTCGGGGCTCTCCACCACCGCTGTATTCACGGCCACCACCTCTCCAGAAAGAGGGGCATAGAGATCTTCGACGGCTTTGACCGATTCCACCGAGCCAAAGCTTTTCCCTTTTTCAATCTCTGTCCCTTCTTCGGGCAAGCCCACGAAAACGATATCCCCCAGTTGATCGACGGCATAAGCTGTGATCCCAATCACCGCAATATCATCCTCGACATGGATGTACTCGTGGGTGTCCACGTAGCGCAGATGGGATGGATACTCCAGGGCCATGCCGGTTCTCCCGTAGAATTCAGTGGATTATTCTAGGGTCAACCCTTGAAGATGGTAAAGAGCGGATCCCAAGCCCGGCCCGCTAGAGAAACTCCATCAGCAGCCGATTGACCGTTTGCGGAGCTTCCTGCTGCGCCCAATGGCCGCATTCGGGGATGTACTCCTTGCGCAGGCCGTTGGGGAAAAAGGGATCCATCCCCTCAGTTAGCTCGCGGCTGAGGGCAAAGTCTTCTTCTCCCCAAATCAGCAGGGTGGGGGCGAGGATCTGCCGCATGGGCTGCAAAAACAGGTTCTGCAAGGTGGGCAGGTTAAACAGCTGGCGGTAGTAGTTGAGGGCAGAGGTGAGAACCTTGGGTTTGGAGAGGGCCTCTTGGTAGAGCTTGAGGTCGTGGCGGGTGAAGGCGCTTTTGCGCACCGAGGTTTCCTGGAAAATGCGGCGCACCCAATCTCCCAAATCCCACTGCAGCACCCACTCTGGCAGCCAAGGCAATTGAAAAAAGAACAGGTACCAACTGCGGCGCAGTTGATCCAAGTTGCTCAAGAATTCGCGGCGAAAGCAGGCCGGATGGGGAGAATTGAGGACGGCCAGCTTGCGAATCTCCTCAGGAAAAAATTGCGCCCAGTGCCAGGCAATGGCTCCCCCCCAATCGTGGGCTACGACCACCGCCCTCTGAGCCCCAAAGTGCCTCAGCAAGCCGCGAATATCCTCAGTAAGGGTATCCAAGTCGTAGCCGTGATCCGGTTTGTCGGAATCGTTGTAGCCGCGCATGTCGGGTGCCACCACGCGAAACCGCTGCGCCAACACCGGAATCTGATGCCGCCAGGAGTACCAAAACTCCGGGAAACCGTGCAACAAGATCGCCAGCTCCCCTTCCCCTTGGGTGACGTAGTGCAGTTGAATGCCATTGGTAAGGGCATACCCGTGCTGCCAGGTTCCCATTTTGGCAGCTACCTCAGGAGGAAGGCGGGGGATCCCTGCTTCTGCCATGTCGTCTGCTCTCGAGCTAACCCATGATTTGGTATCCACCCATACTAACCTTTGTCGCCGGTCTTCCCTTTGCCGGCGCAGGCTTTTTGAGAGGCATCCTACGAAGAAAGCTTAAGAGAAAGTCTGCGGGTGAACAGATTAGATGAACACTAGCGCAGAAGGCCAAAGCCCAACATCCCCGCAAAGCGTTGCCATTTTGGGAGCCGGGGCTTGGGGAAGTACCCTGGCGATGCTGGCTCAGGGGCAAGGGCACCGGGTGCGGGTTTGGAATCGCCGCAAGGGCCTGGATTTGGCAGAAGTGCTCCAGGGATCCCAAATCCTCATCTCAGCCGTCTCTATGGCGGGGGTGCGCCCTGTGGTGGAAGCAGTGCGCCAGGTGGGGATCCCGCCGCAGGCAATTTTGGTCTCGGCCACCAAAGGGTTGGATCCGCTGCAGCTTCTGACCCCTACCCAAATCTGGGGGGCCACTTTCCCGGAGCAGCCTCTGGTAGTGCTTTCGGGGCCTAATCTTTCGGCGGAGATCCGCCAAGGCTTGCCGGCAGCGGCAGTGGTGGCCAGCCGGGATCCCTGGGCCGCTGTGCAGGTGCAGTATGCCCTTTCCTCGGAGCGGTTCCGCCTCTATACCAGCAGCGATCCGCTGGGAGTGGAGCTAGGCGGCACCCTGAAAAATGTTATCGCCATCGCTGTTGGCGTGTGTGATGGCTTGCAACTGGGGGCCAATGCTCGTGCGGCTCTGGTTACCCGCGGCCTGGCAGAGATGATCCGGGTGGGATCTAAGCTGGGGGCACGGGCAGAAACCTTCAATGGCCTGTCGGGGTTGGGGGATCTGCTGGCCACCTGCCACAGCCGCTTGAGCCGCAACTACCGAGTGGGCTACGGGCTAGGCCAGGGCCAACCCTTGTCGCAGATTTTGGCGGAGATCGAGGGCACCGCCGAAGGGGTTTACACCGCTCCCGTCGTGGTCGAGATCGCTGCCCAGCACGGCATTCAGGTGCCCATCACCCAGGAAGTGCATCTGTTGTTGCAAGGGCAGACCACCCCCACCGCCGCCCTCACCCGCCTGATGGAACGTCAACTGACTTCGGAATAGGCTGCCTTCACTTCTCCCAAAGGAGGAGGGGGGTTTCTGGCATAACCGCAAATCTGCGGATGAGGAAAGTTGTTCCGCACTCTATCAGGATTTTTGCAGAGCAGGGAGATCCCAGAATGAGCGATTTGGCGGAGTTTTTTTTTCCAGAGTTTCCCTATGCTGCAGCTGTAGTTCTTCGACTTGTTCTTGCATCAACTCGGATCTCTCTGGCTCCGGGAAGGCGGACAGTAGGCCCGACAGGTTGGGCCAGGTCTTTGTTTAATTTTTTACAAAGTTATGTCCAAACGCATCCTGGTGATTGAAGACGAACCCTCTATTCGCACCTATCTGCAGAAGGTGTTGCAACGAGCGGGGTACGACACGGTGGCGGCCACCGATGGAGAAGAGGGCTTGCAGATGGTGCGCACCCTGATGCCCGACTTGGTGTTGTGCGATGTGGTGATGCCCAAGCTGAACGGCTATGGGGTGCTGGATGCCCTGAGATGGGATCAGTCTACAGCTCACATCCCCTTCGTTTTTCTCTCCTCGAAAATCTCTCCCGAAGAGATTGAACAGGGGCTATGTTTTGGCTCCGATGCCTATCTGACGAAGCCCGTTGACCAGAAACGCCTGCTGAAAGCCGTTGCTGCCCAATTGTCTTGAGTTGACCAAAAGGCGCGGCAAGCCCCGTCCTTCAGGGCAGGGAAGGATAGCGCCGACCATAGCCGACGCCCTTTAAAAACGCAGTGTCGGCCATGTGAATATCGTTGTCATCACGCATAGGCCAAGAATACGATTGAGCGGTGCAACGACTTCA
>NZ_JBSSCH010000025.1:0-23285 GCF_054059615.1 Thermostichus sp. OS-CIW-33 | reverse complement strand
CTTCTGCCATTTGTTTTCATCTAAAAAAACCAACTTCATCCTCTTTCCTCTATAAATTATTCTCTCTATCCTAACATAAGATCAACACGACCTAGGAAGTGAAAAGAAAGTATTCGGTAACTCTGATAAAGGCCTGTGAGTACCCTCCTTGCTGAAGATGACGCTCTCTACCGTCAGCATGTCCATAGCCTACTGACGCAACATTTGCCTGAGTTCGGCCCGGTATACATGGCCTCGAATGGCCGAGAGGCGTTGGAACTTTACCGTCAGCACCACCCCAGCTTCGTGTTGATGGATATCCGCATGCCCGAGATGACCGGGATCGAGGTAGCGCGGCAGGTTTGGTCAGAGTGCCCCAGCACGCGCATCATTTTTTGGTCGCATTTTGCCGATGAAGTCTATGTGCGGGAGCTGCACAAGATCGTGCCTCCGCAAACTGTCTATGGCTACCTTTTGAAAAATTGCACCGATGAAAAATTGGTCAGCGCCATCCAAGCGGTGGTGCAGGATGAGCAATGCGTGATCGACCGAGAGGTGCGCGGGGTCGATTCCCGTTCACAAAACAAAATCACCGGTCTCAGCGATGCCGAGTACGAAGTGTTGATCGACATTGCCCTCGGCCTCACCGACCAAGCCATTGCTGCACGGCGCTTTTTGTCCCGCCGAGGGGTAACCGACCGTCTGCGCAACCTCTACGACAAGTTAGAAGTCAGCAACGACCAAATTGAGAGCGACGAGTGGGGAACCACTTTCAGCTTGCGGGCCAGAGCCATCCGCCTTGCTTTCAAACGGGGGTTGATCAACGCCCAACTGCTGGATGAGGAGGAAGTGCATTTGGATCACTGGCTCAGCCGCTACCGACTGGATCCGTTGGACTAGAGAGGGGGTGTTCGAGCCGTCATCGCTCTTGGCAAGCACTTGTAGTCAATTCCCTTGCCAGCGACCAAGGAGACTTGGGCTCAATGGCTGGCCACCCCGCCAAAGAACTGGGATCAAAGCTCCCTCGTACCGCTATGGAGAAGCAAGCCGGCAGTGTGGGGGGTCGCTAGCGGAAAATCATCTCGGCAACCGCCTCAAAGCCGGCATCCAACAGCCGATCCAAGACCGACTGGGCCTGGCTGCGACTGTCGTACAGGCCCGCCTGCAACACTGTTCTGCCGTTGAAAACCGTTTCCACCGCCTCGGGGATGAGCTGCCGCAATCGGTTCAAGTCATCGCTGCTCTTGGGGGTCACCAACACGCGAAATTGAGTTGCCGTTCGCGTTGGCGAAACGGAGTCGTTACCCACAGCAACCACAGGGGGGGCAACTGGAGTTGTAGTGGGAGCAGAGGGAGTGGCCGGGATCCCTGCCGATGAGCGACGGGCCGGCGGGGGCAGAAGGGTGGTGATATCTGTGAGGGGAGCCGAGGGTGGCCTGGGAACAGGAGCTGCGGGGGCAGGGCCAACCGGCTGAGCAGGTGCGGTAGAGCCATCTGGCGTGAAGGGGACGGCAACAAACTCCTGCGCTTGGGGTTGAGTGTCGGCCGGCTGGGCAGGAACGTTGGGCAAAACGCGCCCCCCCGATCCCGATAGAGAGGCAACTGGGCTGGGATCCGTCGATTGCGGCACCGTTAAAACCGGTAAGGTGGAGGGGGTCTCAGCCGCTGGCCGGGGATCCCTGGGAGTAGCCGGCTGGGACGGGGCACTGGGCAGAGCCAAAGTGCCAGGAGCAATGGGGCGGGGAGCGCTATCGGGGAGAGCGGCAACGGTGGTTTGACCGGACAGATCCAGATCCCCTTTGACCTGGCCCCGCAGTTGGTTGCCGTTGGCATTGAGGCGCAGGCCGCGGGTGGCGTTGTGGATGTCGTATTGGCCGTTGCCCTCAAAGATGTTGTTGCCGGGATCCGTGGCCGTGCCCAAATCCGGCTGGGCAGTGGTGATGGCAGTGAGGCCGGTCTCCAAGTTCTGGGCGATGAGATTGTTGCGCAGGATGGGCCTGGAGCTGCCCCCGACAACCACGCCGGTACGGTTCTGCAGGATGCGGTTGTTGCGCACAATAGGCGCCGAGCGCTGGTCGATGGTGAGGCCAAAGCCGGTTTCTTGGAACAGGTTATTGACGATGGTGGGCTGGGAGGTGCCCAAAACGGAAATGCCGTTGGCCCCGTTTTTATAGAAGCGGTTGCCCTCCACCCAGGGATTGGAAGCGCCGGCAATGAAGATCCCATCGTGGATGCTGCCCACAAAGCTGTTGTTGAGAATGCGCGGGGAGGCCGATTCCACCCAGAGGGCATAGCCGCGCCGCCCCTGGTTGCGCAGGGTAATTCCTCGCACTTCTGCGCCGGTCTCTGCCAGCAGAGCAACATTTTGTCGCCCCAAGGTTGGGCTCATGTAGGTACCCCCGCCGGTGATGAGATAGCCCTCTCCCAAGGTGGACTCGTCCCCACGTAAGGTGAGGCCGGCTTTCAGGCGAATGGGGAAGGTTTCGCCGCTCTCCTCGCTATACACCCCGGGAAAAAGCTGAATGACGCTGCCAGCCTCAGCCCGCTGAATGGCATAAGTAATCGTCTTGAAGGGGTTATTGCGGGATCCATCCCCACGGGTATCGCTGCCGTTGGCCGCATCCACAAAAATAGCCGGGCGATTGTCCGGGAGAGGGGGAGCTTGAGGCAGGGTCTGCTCACCGGTAATGCCGGTGTCCAGGGAAGTTTGCGCCCAGCCGGGATCCAACTTTGCTGTCAGCAGTAAGGTGGTGCCAAGCATCAGAGAGGTTGCCAGCCGCGTCAGCATTGCAGAACGATGGCGCTGCGCCCGCAGGCCGGGCAGGACTGCTGTAGATTGGTGTTCGCCGGATTTCTGCAGACCAATAGGCAGTAAGGACAATAAGGAAGAGATCATGGTGGTTATCCTCACACCAGGCTGGGCTAGAGAAGAAAGGCCGAGGTTATCCTACCAAACTGAGTAGGCGGGATCCTGCCCTATCCGCCAACTCCAAATACGGACTAACGCAGGCTTTTTTTGCAAGTCTAACACTAGCCCTAGAGTAACCTCCCTGCTTGCGCCATGACCTACAAAACCCTTGTCCCCGAACATCTGCCCCAAGAGCCGTCGCTGCTTGAATCCGAGATCCTGCTGTCTCCGGTCTCACCGTGGCAACCCCTGATTCATCTGCTGCTGTTGGGGATCCCGGCCTTCTTGCTGCTCTTGGGAAAGCTGATGGCTCAGCCGGTCTTGGGCTGGGGGGCGGTGCTGGCTTGGCTGGGCCTGGCGGGCTGGTGGGGGCGATCGCTTTGGGCTCAGATCGGACGCCGTCTTTGGCAGTGGCTGACCACTTGGCCTCAATTGGCCTGGGCGGGAGTGGCCCTCAGCTTGGCCGTGATGGGAGAGATTGCCGGGAGCGGGCTGTTTTCTGCCTTGGGATCCCTGAGTTGGGAAGCAATTGGGGCTTTGGGAGAAGTGTTCGGGGCCACAGGCCAAATCTTGATTGCCATCCTGGCTGCCTACATCGCCTGGCGGCAGTACATCATCTCCCGCGATCTCACCATTCAGCAGAATATCATCACCCAGCAGCAGACCATCGACGCCTACTTTGAAGGCATTTCCAACCTGGTCTTGTCTCCCGATGGGCAGTTGGACGATTGGCCTCTGGAGCGGGCCATTGCTGCCGGGCGCACGGCTGCTTTGTTGAACGGGGTGGATCGCTTCGGCAAAGCCAAGATCCTGCGCTTTCTCTCCACTGCTAACCTGCTCAGCCCTCTGCGGCGGGATCAACACCTGGGCCGACCCATTCTGGACGGCAAAGGGGGTTACCAGCGGGATCGCGTGAACGGCATCCGAGTGGTCAACCTGGGCACGATGCTGGAGGGAGCCGACCTGCATGGCACCCTGTTGCGAGCGGTGGATTTCAGCGAAGCCAGCCTGGAGAGAGCCAACCTGAGCGGCTGCGATCTCAGCCACACCAATCTGTGCGGAGCTAACTTGCGGGATGCCGACCTGCGCGGGGCCGATCTCTACCGCGCTTTGCTGTTTGTGGGATCCCCTCAGACGGCTTCCCCTGCTCAGCCAGGGCAAAAGCCCGATTTCAAGACCGGGGCCTACACCGGAGCTATCGTGGCAGGGGCAGATTTCCGCCAGGCTCGCCGCCTTTCCCCCGAACAACGGGCCTACCTGGCCGCCTGGGGGGCCGAGCTGGATCCCGCGTCCGAACCTCCCCTCAACTCTCCTCAGCCGCGTTTGGATCCTGCCGACAAAACAGAGTCGTTTCCCCCCCCTGCTTCCCCAAGCCCTTGAGCGAGAATAAATCGATAAGCCTGGTTCAGGGCTTTTGCCGCCGATTCTTCGGCTATTGCAACTCGCCTCTCCCTTGGGGAGAAGGGCGATCCCCTTCGATTCTCAAACATGGCACGGTTGCTCACCAAGTTCTGGCTGCTGGAGCGCTATCTATTTGGGCAGATGCTCACCCCAGTGCTGACCGGTGTTGCGGGGGGAACCCTGCTGCTGCTGGTGGGCCGACTGTTTACCCTGGCCGAGCGGCTGGTCGAGGGATCCGTCCCCCCCCTGACGGTGTTGCGCCTCTTGGTTTTGGATCTGCCGGAGATGGTGGTGCTGGGTATGCCCATTGCCGCCTTTTTTGCCACCATGCTCACCTTGGGCAAGCTGAGCGGCAGCAGTGAGATCACCGCTATGCGGGCAGCCGGGATCCCTTTTAGCCGGATTTTCCGACCCCTGCTGCTGGTGGGGTTGGCCATGAGCTTGAGCGCTTTTTTCATTAGCAACGTGCTGCTGCCGGCCAGCAAACAGCAAATCCGCCAGATCGATCAGCAAGCTTTGCTGGCCCAGGCCACCACCCCGGTGCAATACGATGTCTTTTTCAAAACCGAAGACAACCTCTGGTTCTTCATCCGCCAAGTGGATCCCCGGTTAAATACGATGCAAGATGTTACGATTTTGCGGGTGGATCCCTTGCCGGGAGGCAAATACCAGTTGGCGGAAGTGACCTTGGCCGCTCAGGCAGTGTGGAATGGACTGGAGTGGAGCCTGAGCGAAGGGGCAACCCACCTTTACGGCCCCACGGGTCTCAGCATTGCCGAGCAAACGTTTCATCGCAAGCCGCTGCAAGTTTCCCAGGATCTGGCTACCCTAATGCAGCCGCCGGTTCCCCCCAGCGAGTTGAGCTTACCGGAGCTGGCGGAGCGGATTTCCCGTTTGGCCCGCTCCAATCTCAATACTCAGGCTCTGCGCACCGAGTTCCACATGCGCTTCTCCCTGCCCTTGGCCAGCTTTTTTGCCGTGCTGATTTCGCTCCCCCTGGGATCCAGCACTGCCCGGCGGGTGGGACGCTACGGGGGCGTCGTCTTCGGGATCCTGTTGGTGTTTGGCTACTACGTGGTTCTGAGCGTGTCTCGCAGCTTGGGAGAAGTGGGAGCCCTTCCCCCTTGGGCGGCAGCCTGGAGCTTCAACATCTTGTTCGGCGGCATCGGACTGGTGCTGCTGGCCCGCTTCTTGCGCTAGAGATCCACCCCAGCATCCGCCAGTCCTACGTTCTCGAAAATCTCCTGCAGAAGACAGGGATCAACTTCCCTTGCTTCTCCTTCCTCCGTCCCCTTACAAGGTAGGGATCAACAGGCCAGGGATCCCATTGCGGGGAGAGTCTGTCTAGACTGGAAAGCAGCCCTACGGGGATCCCTATGCGAATTGGCGTGCCCAAAGAGATCAAAGAGCAAGAGTTCCGTGTCGGGCTGACGCCGGCAGCGGTGCGGGCCTTGACCGAGCAGGGGCACCAGGTGTGGGTGGAGACCCAAGCGGGCCAGGGGGCGGGATTTAGCGACGAGGACTACCAAAAAGCGGGGGCCAAACTGGCCGCCACCCCTGAGGAGATCTACCAGCAGCAGCTGGTGGTGAAGGTCAAGGAGCCCCTGCCGGCTGAGTATTCTCTGCTCCATCCCGACCTTATTCTGTTCACCTATTTGCACTTGGCCGCCAGCCGCGAGCTGACCCAGGCGCTGTTGCAATCGGGGGCCACCTGCCTTGCCTATGAAACGGTGGAATTGGCAGATGGATCCCTGCCTTTGTTGGCGCCCATGAGCATGATCGCTGGGCGGCTCTCGGTGCAATTTGGCGCCCATTACCTCACCCGACAGCAGGGGGGGCGGGGCGTGTTGCTGGGCGGGATCCCAGGGGTATCGCCGGGACGGGTGGTGATCTTGGGCGGAGGCACGGTGGGCACCGAGGCGGCCAAAATGGCCGTAGGCTTGGGGGCGCGGGCGCAGATTTTGGACATCAACCTGCAGCGGCTGAACGAGCTGGAGCTGCTCTTTGGATCCCGTGTGGAGCTGCTCTACAGCACGGCCCAAAGCGTGGAAGAGTGTGTTCGCGAGGCCGACCTGCTGGTGGGGGCAGTGTTGGTGCCGGGAAGGCGGGCGCCGGTCTTGGTGGGAGAAGAGTTGGTGGCCCAAATGCGTCCTCGCTCCCTCATTGTGGATGTGGCGGTGGATCAGGGGGGGTGCATTGCTACCACACGGGTTACCACCCATGCCCAGCCGGTTTACGAAGCCTACGGGGTGCTACACTACGGCGTTCCCAACATGCCCGGAGCCGTTCCCTGGACTTCGACCCAAGCGCTGGTCAACGCCACACTCCCCTACATCCTCAAGCTGGCCAATCTCGGCTTGCCCGCTGCTTTGGAACAAGACTCGGCCTTGGCCAAAGGGCTCAACATCAGGGCAGGCAAGCTCATCCACCCGGCAGTGCGGGCCACTTTTCCAGATTTGGGCTAGCTTGTTCAGGCATCGGTGGGATCCCCTGGAGCAGATGCTACTGTCGCCAGGACAGGACATAGCGCTCCAAAGCCGCAAAAAAGGTGTAGAGCAAAATGCCCATAATGCCGAGGGCAACCAAACCCGCAAAGGCCAAAGGCACATCAAAAGAAGAACTGGCCGACACGATCAGGTAGCCCAGCCCCTGGTTGGAAGCCACCGTCTCCGAGATCACCGAGCCGACAAAAGCAAAGGAGATGGCCACTTTCAACGAGGCAAACAGGTAGGGCATGCTGTGGGGTAGCCCCACCTTGGTGAAAATCTCCCAAGAGCTGGCCCCCAGCGAGCGCAGCACATCTCGCATCTCAGCTTCCACCGTCTCCAGCCCCACCGCCACATTGACTGCAATGGGGAAAAAGGCCAGCAAAAAGGCCGTGATCACCGCCGGGATCAGGCCCAAGCCAAACCAAATCGCCAGCAGCGGCACCAAAGCCACCTTCGGGATGGTGTTAAACCCCACCAGCAGCGGGTACAAACACAGATGGGCCAGGCGGGAGCTGCCGATGATCGATCCCAGCAATATCCCCCCCACCAAAGCCAGCGCAAAGGCCAGCAGCGTCGAAGTGAGGGTGGTTAGGGAGTGACGCAGAATCACCGGGCTCCACTGGTTCATGGCTGCCAGGATCTGGGTGGGCGCCGGCAGAATGAAGCGAGGAACGTTGAACAGCCCCACCCCCACCTGCCAGAGCACAAGGGTCAAAACGATGGTGACAGCGGGCAAGACCACAGAAGCCGTTTGGGTCTGCAAAAATCGGTCGAATGATTTTTTCATGGGATCCCTCGGCAGAAATGCGCGGTAACCTGTCCAGCAAACCTTTCCAGATTTTTTGGATCAAGGGCTCTTTGGCCTAATAGCTGCGCCGAATGTGCTGGCGCACTTCCGAGACCAAGCGGTGAAACTCGTCCGTCAGGCAGATCTCCAGCGGGCGTGGACGGGGCAGATCCACTTTGAGGGAAAAGATGATCTCGCTAGGCCGTGGCCCCATCACATAAATGGTATCGGAGAGGAAAACCGCCTCCCGCAAATCGTGAGTGATCAAAATGGCGGTGCAGCCGGTGCGCAGCCACAGCCGCTGCAACATTTCCCACATATCCTCGCGGGTAAAGGCATCCAAAGCGGCAAAAGGTTCGTCCAACAACAACAGCTCCGGCTGATGGATCAAAGCGCGGCACAGGGAAGCCCGCTGCCGCATTCCCCCAGAAAGCTGCCAAGGATAGGCTTTCTGAAAACCCTCCAAGCCTACGGTGGCCAGCAGCTCCAGCGCCGACTTCTCGTGCTGGGCCAGGTTTTGCTTGAAGGTGCGCTTGTAGGGCTCTACCACCTCCAACGGCAGCAACACGTTCTCCAGGGTTGTGCGCCAGGGCAGCAGCACCGGGTTTTGAAAGGCCATGCCCACACTCTTCAGGGGGCCGGCGATGGGCTGCAACTGAAAGTAGAGGGTGCCGCCATGGTCAGTGTTCAGGCCGGCCATCATCTTCAAAAGAGAAGTCTTGCCACAGCCGCTCGGCCCAACAATGGAGACAAACTCCGAGTGGGCAACAGAAAAGCTGACGTCGCGGATGATCGTGACTGGGGATCCCTTGGTGGGGTACTGCAGCGAGACGTGGCGCAACTCCAGAACGGGCTTGCCCGAAACAGCGGGGGAAGATAACCCACTTTGAACCACCCTCTGCGACTCCAACATTGACTCAACTCCAATGATTTTCATAGTGGCCCAAGTGAGGGCTGATCCCCCTGATCCAGACAGATGATGGCGGGAGCAATGAGGGTTGCAGGCCGGTTTATCTCGATTGGTATGGCCAACCCCATCCCCACTACATCAGAGAGAGGGGCAGCCAGCTGTGTTGCCAGATACTTTGTGGGCCGGTGAGGTCCCCCCATTTTCCGCTTCAGGAGATGTGGGATCCCCGAGGGCCCGGTCATCGAAGACAGTGACTGTCTATCAAGTAAAGCCCCGCCTACTGATGTTCGAAGACGTTACTGAAGCCCAACAGATCCAGCTCTACCAAAGTAGGCAAATGTTGGAAACACTGCTGCGCCAACTCCCAGCGTTCTTCCCGCCGTAACATCTCCGCCAACTTGTGGCGCACCGGGATCAAATAGCGAACATCGTTGGCGGCATATTCCAGCTGTTCGGCGGATAGCGCGTGGACGGCCCCCCAGTCGGAGCTTTGGGCAGCTTTGTTGAGTTCGACCCCGCACAGCTCGCTCACCACATCTTTGAGGCTATGTTTGCTGGTGTAGGTGCGGGCCAGTTTGCTGGCAATTTTGGTACAAAAGACAGGCCGCACCCGGATCCCCAGGTGATAGCGCAGCATGGCCAGGTCAAAGCGGGCGTAGTGGAAGATCTTCTCAATGCTTGGAGCCATCAGCAGCTGCGCCAAAAAGGGGGCCTGCTTTACCCCGCGGCTCAGCCGCAACAGCACCACCTCACCGGCGGAGTTGGCGATTTGCACCACGCAGAGCCTGTCCCGCTGCGGGATCAGCCCCATTGTTTCTGTATCCACGGCCAGGTAAGGTTCCCCGGCCAGGGCCTTTGCCACTGCAGGGGTGAGATCTTCGTCGCAGAGCTGGAAAGGTTGCAGGCCCACTCAGGATCTCTCAAAAGGGTGTTTTGGCTGCATAACCAAGCGGCGAAGGCCAGGCAACTACCAGCTAGACTTGACCACACCTGGCAATAAGCCTCTGTGGGCCATTTCCCGCAGGCTGTTGCGGCACAGGCCGAAATCGCGGAAGTAACCCCGGGGACGCCCGGTTTTCCAGCAGCGGTTGCGCAGGCGTGTGGGCGAGCTGGCCCGAGGGAGTTTTTGCAGTTGGGCGTGCAGCTCCATGCGGGTGGCCTGGTCGATGTTGGGATCGGCCATGGCCGCTTTCAGTTGTTGGCGCTTCTCCCGATACTTCTCGACCAAGCGTTGGCGCTTTTTCTCCCGCTCGATCATGCTCTTTTTAGCCACGGCTCACTGTTTCCCCAGATTTTTCAGTTTTACTAGAATAACGGGGAGCAGCGGCCCCAAGCAAGGGGATCCCAGGCCCGCCCACGGCCATCCTCGCCAATGTTCATCCCTCCTTTTCCGGTCTCCGTAGGATCCCTGAGGCCAGCCCCTCGGCTTGGGGGCAACCTACCTCTATAGGCGAGGTTGGTGTTGGGTGATGGCCATTTCCAGAGTGATCCCGTTTATCGCCACCAAGTTTAGGGTTTCCCCAGAGCAGATTGAGGCCACGCGCGTGATTCTCCACAAGCCGCCGGCTCTGTTGGCAGTGCTGAAGTCGGCCTCTCCACTGCCCAAAGAGGTTTTGCAGGATCCCAGTTTGGCCTATATCTATCCTGCCGCCTTCATTCAATGGTCGAAGTGCATGCATGGCTTGGCGGATTGGGACACTGGGCCGGCACTGAGCTACGCCGATTATGTGGCGCAACTGAAGCTGGCCTTCCTGCCGACGGATATTGCCCTGAGCGGCCATTAGGGATCCCTTGGGTTGGCCATCCCATTTCGGAAGATGCGCCGGGAAGCCTCGCGGACAAACTCTTTGAGCCAACCGGATTTTTGGGTATTTTGCACCTGGGCTTTGACCACCGCCTGCATCCCCCCTTCTCCCCAGCTTTGGTTGTGCTGGAAATACTCAATGAAGCTCTTGCCGGCAATGCGGGTGAGATAGCCAGCACTGGCTGCCTGAATGGGGGCTGTCGCCAGAAAACCGACGACGCTCACTTCGGCAACGGTGGCCAAGATCCCCGTGGTCAGTTGGATCGCCCCTTCCACCAAGCCCAAGCCCGCTAGGGTTTTGGCCAGAGACAAGGCCAGCTCCCGCCCCTGCTGCAGATCCATCTTGCAGCCGTAAAGGGATCCCAGTTCCACCACCATCTGGGCGTTGATGGCGGCAATGGCCAGCAGATCCACCGCCGGGATGGGGTTGGCGAACACCACCCCTGTAACAATCCACTGAAAGCGATCGATCACCTCCTCCGCCTGCCGGCGCAGTTGGGCTTGGAGAATCCGTTTGGCCTCTTCCCCCAACTGTTGCGATTGCAGCAGAGCATTGTCCAAGGCCAGGGATCCCCCCTCGGCATAGAGCACCGCCTGCACGCGATCCCGCACCGCCGCCACCTCCGGCTCCGGTCGCCAGGTTTGGGATCCCACCCGCACAGGGGCTGGAGCAGCGGCGGCTATCAACACATCCTGAGGTGGAATCAGGGGGTAGACCCGCTCCCGCAGGCGTTGCAAGAGGATCTGCCGTTCTTCTGAGGTGTAGCGATCCGCTTTGTTCAGGATCAGCAAGGCCCGTTTGCCCAGGGCGATCAACCGGCGCAAGGGATCCACCTCTGACTGGCGCAGATCCCCATCCACCACCACCAGCAGCAGATCGGCAGCTTGGGCTTGGGCTTGCGCCTCCTGTTCCCGCATCACCCCTGCCGGGCCGATCTCCAAAATGCCGGGGCAATCCAGGATCTGCACCGGCTGCGGGATCCCAGGCAAGTTCCAATCGTAACAAGCCACCGCCTGGGTGGTGCCCAGAGTGGCCCCCACCGCCCCCGCCCGCCGCCCCAGCAGCGCGTTGACCAAAGAAGTCTTGCCCGCCGACCCAGTGCCGAAGACCACCACCTTCAGCTGGGGCTGGGCCAACTGTTGGGCCAGCAGAGCCGACCGCTCCGCCAGCGCTGCCCGCGCCACTTCATCCTGGATTTGCGCTAGCTGCGCCTCCAGTTGAGCCAAGTTCTGTTGCGCCGCTTTCCGCTTGTCCAAGGCCGTCTCCGGCAAGGCAAGGGGTTGGGTAATTTCCCTCCTGCTGGGGGCGGGTTGGCGAAACAGAAACAAGTAGTAGATGGCAGCGGCCAAAAACACCAGCAGCAGCAGCAGCAGCACCCCAATCAACAGCCCCCCCAAAATCGGGTGGTAGCGGGTGGCGTAGTACAGATCGAGAAACGATTGGATCAGCCAGACGATCAGCCCGGTGAACGAGGCCAACAGCGCCAACAGCAGCAGCAAGCGCAGGTAAGGGAGCGACCGCATAGGGATCCAACAAGGCCACAACCGTTCGCGTCAGCGGGACGGAGTCCTTTTGACTCTACCCGCGGCTGAGCATATCCGGCTACCTAGATGTCGCCTTCTGGCTGCAGGGGCAGGGCTTCTCCATCCGACTCTTCCTTTTCACACCGAGATTCCCCCTCGATGACCTGAATGGCCTGCGGATCCCCGTCAACTTTCACTTGCAGATGGCGCAACTGCCATGCCGAGCTGGCCATGCCCCGCTCCGATTCCACCACCACATCGCCGGTGCGCTGGGCCCCTGTAATCAAAAAGAACAGACACACCCAACCGGCTTCCTCATCTTCCTGAAAACGCAGCCGCGAGGGCCATCCCGGCCTCAGGGGCTCTCCCAAACGTTCCACCACCACGGCATTTTGTTCGAGCTGCTCCACCGCCAACTGGTAGGTGCGATAGGCTCCTGAGGCACGGATCCCATTCCAGACTAGGATCCCTGCCCCCGCCAGCCCCAGGCCCAACACCGCCAGCAGGCCCAAACAGCCGCAGCCACAGCAGCCCAGAGGGACAGCACAGCCGACTTTTTGTGGAGTTTCTGACACAGCCCATTGCCACCCTAAAATGCCCCCACCCTAACACAAGGCTGTTGCTCATCCTCTATGCCTGCGTTGCCGACAAGGTACAGACAAAAAGCCAAGCAACCCTACGCCATTTGTCGGTGACGAACATCGCTTCTCAGTTCCGTATTGCCACAGATATCTGTTACGGCCTCAAGCAACAGCTCGAAAAATCATGGGATCAGCACCTCTTTGGCCAGTTCAAGCAACTCACTGTTGAGTCTAATTTTGTACTGCGGTGAGGATGGGATCCCTACGTATCCAATTGTTGGCTCTGCTCCCACTTCGATTAGAAAGGCTTGTGACACAAAGATTTCAAGCTTTTCGCCTACACGGAATCCGGATGGCTCAGAAGGTCAATAGGTATCTGGAAAGCCCTATTTCCGAGCACCGAGAAAGAAGACAAAGTGCGCGCATACCGAATCCGCTATTTGGCGGAGTCAATATCAGAGGGATTTGTCGAGAATAAGAGCAGCAAAAGGTCTCCATCCAATCGCCTAAACCTATGGATGAAGCGACAACCATAACCGTGCAGCAGATCATTCAAACCGCCATGATGACCGGTTTGCTCACCGCTGCTCAGGAACACGAACTTAACGTAAGGCTATTTCGAGAGGAGTGCTCCGAAGCCGACCTCTTCCTGCTGCGCCGTCTACACCGCTGCCTACGCCAGGGATCCATCCGCCAGATCCCGGCCCTGAACAACACTGTAGCGGTTGGCCGCTTTGGCCCGCCCCTGCGCCTGGTACCGGACAGAGCCGAGACAACTCAGTCCCAGCCGACTGGGTTAAGCCTGGCGAGGGATCCCAAGATCGGGTAGTCAAGCAATTACAAGCAATTAGTGACGAGGGGGCAGAGGTAAGGCCGAGGGTTGGGCAACGGTCAAATCAGGGAAAGGGGGAGCTGAGGTTTTGCTTTCCCCGTCGTGCAGCAACACATATAAAGCAAACACATATAAAGCAAGGGATCACCAACGACGTCAACGGCAAGGCAATCTCGAATGAGCTACGGACTTCTACAGCACTTCCCTTTGCCTCTCTTCATCGCTGGAGCCCTTCCGAGTTCAGCCGCCTAGCTAAGCTTTTGAATAGGAGCGATACGGGGATCCAAGATTTTCTGTTGACCGATAGCGGGAAACCTCACCGCAATCGTGACCCGTTCACCACTGCCGAACACATGGGTAATCTGGCCTTGTCCGAATTGGGGATGTTGCAAACGATCTCCAATCGCCCACTGTTCTGAACGGCTTTGGCGGCGATTGGGCCTGGCCTTGGGTGCATCTGAAAGGGACAGTCCACTGCCGTGGGAGAGCTGTCGAGAAACGGCTCCGCGTCTGTCGAATTCGATTAACTCTTGGGGCAGTTCACTTAAAAATACCGAAGGAATAGCTGGTTCGCGGTTGCCGTAGAGCATCCTTTCCCTGGCGTGGCTGATATACAACTGCTCACGGGCACGGGTAATGCCCACGTAGCAAAGGCGTCGCTCTTCTTCCAAAGCAGCGGGATCCTCCAAAGCCCGGAAATTGGGAAATAGACCCTGTTCCACCCCCACCAAGAACACAACAGGAAACTCCAAACCTTTGGAAGAGTGCAACGTCATTAGCGAAACTTTCTCAGCGCCTTCCTGAAGGTTGTCCAAGTCGGAAGCCAAAGACACATTGCTCAAAAAAGCCTCAAGGCTGGGATCCTCCTGTTCTTCCTCGAATTGGCGAGCGGCATTGTAAAGTTCCATCACGTTGGCCGCTCTTTCTTCGGCTTCGTCTGTACCCTGTGCCTTGAGATCCTCCAAATAGCCGGAATCCCTTAGCAACCCTTCGATAAGGGTGGCGGCTGAAGTCTGAGAAGCCTGTCGATGCCAATGCTGAATCAACTGAGCAAACTGAATGACAGGCTTAGCCGAACGGCCCGCCAAGCTACTTACAGAGGTTTCATCGCTGAGAATTGCCCACAAAGGCACGTTGAGAGCCGCCGCCGCTTCGGTCAGCTTGTCCAGAGTAGATTTGCCGATGCCACGGCGCGGCACGTTAATAATTCGCAGCAGGCTAAAGGAGTCGGCAGGGTTAGCCACAACCCGTAAATAGGCTAGGACATCCTTAATTTCTTTGCGGTCGTAAAATCGCAGTCCGCCCACCACGGTGTAAGGGATCCCCCACCGCAGCAAGACCTCTTCAAAAGGACGGGATTGAGCGTTGGTGCGGTAGAGAATGGCAAAATCTCCCCAGGAGAAAGCATTGGCATTTTGGCTGTGTAACCGCCGGATGGTATTGACGACAAACTCGGCCTCTGCAATCTCGTCATCCGCCTGATGAAGGAAAATCGGACTTCCTTGCTGACGGGTTGGCCTGAGAACTTTATCAATGCGCTCTGTATTTTTCTCGATGAGAGCGTTAGCTGCCTGCAGAATGGTAGCTGTAGAGCGATAGTTCTCCTCCAGCTTGATCATGGTGCGGGTATCATCATCCGGGAGACCATCTCCAAAGGTCTCTTGAAACTCCAGCAAAATGGTAAAATCTGCCCCGCGAAACCGATAGATGCTTTGATCGGCATCTCCCACCACAAAGATCGATCGGTTTCTCCAATCCAACCGAGATCTGCAGGTCTCGCCGTTGGTGGCCAACAGACGAATCAACTCATACTGAGTGCGGTTGGTGTCTTGGTATTCATCCACCAAAATGTGTCGAAATCGTTGGTGCCAGTAAGCCAACACCTGCTCGTTTTGTCGAAAAAGCTGCACTGGTATCCAAATCAAGTTATCAAAGTCCAGAGCATTGTTGGCTGCCAGTTGGTCTTCATAGATTTCGTAAACTTGGGCAATGGTACGGCCACGGAAGTTGGGCTGATTGCGCTCCAGGTCGGCAGGAGTCCAACCTTGGTTTTTGGCATTGCTAATGGCGTAGCGTACCGACCTTGGGTCAAACTTGCGCTCATCCAAGTTCAGTCGCTTGGTTACAATCTCCTTCACCAGAGATTGGGCATCTGATTCATCGAAGATCGAGAAGTGGCGAGTCCACTTGCGCCCCTTGGGATCCTGATATTTTTCGATCTCCAGGCGCAGGATCTGGGCAAATAAGCTGTGGAACGTGCCAATCCAAAGAGGCTTAATCCAGCGGTGGTAAACAGCAGATTTTAGTCGCGTTGCCTGGGCCGGCTCCAATTCCTCTAAGGGGATCCCAAATTGTTCTTGAGCTTCTTGTTCGGCAAAGAGCTGCTCAATGCGCTCTTTCATCTCACGGGCGGCCTTGTTGGTGAAGGTCACGGCCAAAATTTCTCCTGGATCCACCCGATAGTGGCGAACCAGGTAGGCAATGCGGTGGGTGAGGGCGCGCGTCTTGCCGGAACCTGCCCCCGCCACCACTAGCAGCGGGCCACAAAAGTGTTGCACCGCTTGCCGTTGAGAAGGGTTGAGGGCATCCAGCAAAGAGGCGTGAGTCATGGCCAGCAAACCAGAAACTGCCTTCCATTATGGGCACCAACCCAATGGGGATGAGAAGCCCAGAGGGCATTTTGGAGCACCAAAGATGAAGATCGGTTAAGATTTGGCCGGCCCGCTCCAGAGCTCCCCGCCATGAACCGAGTGCTGTCCTGCTGCTGTGCCCCGGCTAACCGCTGCTGGCTTTGCGTTCAAAAGAGACTTGTGGCTTTGGGGTTTGCCACCCTTGCCCTGCTTTCTCAAGGTGCGTTCGATCCCGCCCAAGCTGGCAACTGCCCCAGCAACGGCAACCCCAAAACATCTCTTGACCTCAAGGTGGAAAGCGTTTCTGGGGATCGGCTTGACCTAAGTCGGTATGAGGGCATTCAAGCGTTGATCTTGACCAACAGCCAAACCCGCTCGCAATCGGAAGCCCTCTCCAAAAGTTTGGCCCTGGAGTTTGGGCAAAACCCTCGGCTGCGCCAGATCGTGCTGGTGGATGGCAGGGGGCTGCTGCTGGTGCGCCACTTGGTTTTGCAGGCCATCCGGGAGAGTGTACCGACGGATCCCCGCCTGGTTTCTCCGTTTGTGTATGTCTCGGTCGATTTTGAGGGAGCAACCATCCAGAAGCTGCAAGAAATAGCCGCTGCAGCTTTGCCTGGGATCAATTTTCGCCGCCAGGCTGTTTTGTTGCTGTTGGACGGCCAGGGAACTCTTCTGAGCGGATTTGCCGACTTGGAGCAATCCAACCTCAGCATTCGCCGGTGCATTCGCACCCTCATGGGATAGTCCCACTTCCCTTTCACACCGGCAACGCCTCTCCTCTGCTGCTCTGGCCCAAGCCATTAAACTGGTCATACCGGTCATGTTGAAGCTTTGAGTCAACCGGTCGAACGACGGTTCACTGTTCGCGGGATCCCATGCGCCGCCAGCTCAAAATCTTGAACCAAATCCTCGATTACAAGCTTGCCAACTTGCGGCTGTTTGGCCGAGCCGAGCTGAAGGGGCCTGTTCTCAACGTGCTGCTGGAACGGCTGCCGGGCGATGTGGTGGATACCCTGCAGGTGATGGAGGTGGTGCGCAGTGCGGTGGAAGCCTCTCTGCTGCAAGGGTTGCGCAAGGTCAACGTTTACCTTTGGTGCCGCGGACAAACTGAAGAAGCGCCGGAGTGGAGCGAAAGCTTTGCTGTAGAGCCATTGGTCTTGGCCCACCCCAAGGAGCTCCGAAGCCTTGCTTTCAACTATCGACAAGACTATCCCGGCATGCGGGTGCTGTTTTTCTGCCTGGGCCTTTGTCTGGGCGGCTTTTACCTGTTGGGGGGCTGGGAGCAGACAGGTTGGATCGATTGGATCCCCGTAGGACTGGCCTTCGCCTTGGGGGTGATCTTCCCCTGGCTCAAGCGCTCCCTCAGCCAGTTTGTACACCCTCTATTTCTCCGCCTTGGCCTGGGCTTGGGCTTGGTCTTATTGGGCCTGGCAGTGGCGCTGATCTGGCGGCAGGGCTGGAGCGTTGCCTATGGGATCCTCGGCCTCCTGGCCATCCTCCTGTTGGGTCTGGGAGCCTAGTTCTCAACCGGCAGTGGTGCCGCTGAAGACGTGTAGGGCAGGGCCGGTCATCCACACATGCTGTGTGCTCGGATCCCAGCGAATTTCCAGATTTCCTCCCGGCAGTTCTACTGTAGCTTGCGATTCTGCCCGCTCTTCCAAGACAGCAGCCACCAAAGTGGCACAGGCACCCGTCCCACAGGCCAGCGTTGCCCCTGCTCCCCGCTCCCAAACCCGCAGGCGCAAACGAGTCGGGCTGAGCACCTGCACAAATTCGGTGTTGGTGCGCTCAGGAAAGGCCGGATGATGCTCAAACAGGGGGCCCACAGCTGCCAAGTCCAGCTCCTCCAGGGATCCCTCTTCTTCCAGGAAGACCACACAATGGGGGTTGCCCATGCTCACCGCCGTCACCCGCCACTCTCGCCCGGCCACTGCAAGCGGCTGCCGAATGACCTTCTCATCCGGTTCGACCAAGGTGGTGGGGATCTGCTTGGCCAAAAGGCGAGGGATCCCCATGTCCACTGTGACCAGCCCATCTGCCCGCACCTGCGGCACGATTCGCCCCGCCAAGGTGTGGATCTGGTAGGCGCCATCCCGACCTGGGATCCCCAAGTCCTGCAGAAAGCGGGCCAAACAGCGGATCCCATTGCCGCACATCTCCGCCTCGGAACCGTCGCTGTTGAAGAGGCGCATGCTGAAATCTGCCCCCTCCTGCCCCGGCAGCAGGAAGATAACCCCATCGGCTCCTACCCCAAAGCGGCGATTGCAAAGGGCGACGGCCTCTTCCGGGCTCAAGCAGGGTTGAGACTGCCGGCGGTTGTCCACCAAGATAAAATCGTTCCCCAACCCCTGGTACTTGTGAAAGGAGAGACGGGGGGGCAACCGAGCAGACATTTACCCAGATATCCCAACGACAGGCCTTAATCCTCGTGCATCTCGTAGGGATCCTGCAAGTCCTTGGAAGGGGGGCCAAAGGCCGTGTAGATGGCAAACGCAGTGATGCAGATGGTAACTGCCGCAATCGCCACAATCAGGGAAAAGGTGGGCTCCATATCGTTGTCTTTGATCCTGAGAGTATTCGACTACAGTATTACACAAGTTTACAATTCATTGCCCAAGACAAAAAGGTTCGGCCAGATTCTGATAGCGTGATTTTAAAAGGCGGCTGCTTTGGCGGTGCTGAGCACCAGGGATCCGCCTTCGAGCCTGCTATCTTCGACTTCGTCAACGTGTTCGGTTTCTAAGCGAGAACCTATGGCCATTCGTACCAAACTGGGCGATCTGCTGCGTCCTCTCAACTCGGAATACGGCAAAGTGGCTCCCGGCTGGGGCACCACGCCCCTGATGGCGGTCTTCATGGCCCTATTCGCCGTCTTTTTGTTGATTATCCTGCAGATCTACAACAAGTCGCTGCTTTTGGAAGACATCAACGTTTCTTGGGAGAGCCTCAGCTTCTGAGTTCCCCAGCCCTACTCTGGAGAAAATCCCCGTCCCGCCAGACAGTTGCAAGCGGGATCAAGGCAGCTCCTCTTCTCCTCCGAGCCGATGCCTTCAGGGTGCTGGCTCCAGGCGCAGCAGGGATCCATTCGGGGCGTCCGTCAACAGGTAAAGGAGTCCATCCGGCCCCTGCCGCACATCGCGAATGCAGCCCACCGCCCCCTCTAAGAGACGCTCTTCTGCCACCACGCGCTCTCCATCCAGTACCAAGCGCGCCAGGTGTTGCCCGGCCAGCGCCCCCACAAATAGGTTGCCCCGCCATTCGGGGAAAGCCTCCCCTGTGTAGAAAGTCATGCCGGAAGGGGCAATTGAGGGTGTCCAGTGCAGCAGGGGCGAAGCCAATCTAGGAGCTGCCGCCAGTCCTTGGCCGACGGGTTCTCCCGTATATTCTCGACCGTGGGTGATTAGGGGCCAGCCGTAGTTGACGCCGGGGGCCAAGATGTTGATCTCGTCCCCACCCTGCGTCCCATGTTCATGGGACCAAATTGCCCCTGTTTCAGGGTGGCGGGCCATTCCCTGAATGTTGCGGTGGCCATAGGTAAAAGTTTCCGGCAAAGCCCCTGCTTGGCCGACAAATGGGTTGTCCGCCGGGATCCCGCCCGCACCCGTAATGCGCAACACTTTACCGGCAGAATCCCCCAAATCTTGGGCTCGATGCCGCTCTCCGCGGTCGCCGGTGCTGATGTAGAGGAATCCTTCTTCGTCAAAGACCAAACGGGAGCCAAAGTGCTGCCGGGCAGGGGTTTTGCGCTCCATATCAAAAATCACTTCCAGATCCTGTAGGCCCCCTTCCCCCAGACGGGCTCGCGCCACCCGCGTGCCTCCCCCACCGGGCCCAGGAGCGGCATAGGACAGGTAAATCCAGCCGTTCTCTGCATGGTTGGGGTGCAAGGCGATGTCCAGCAGGCCCCCCTGCCCCTGGGCAAACACCTCGGGCACACCGGCTATGGGCTGGGGATCCAATCCCTGGGGGGTAACTCGGCGCAGCCGCCCTGGGCGTTCGGTAACCAAGAGAGTTCCATCCGGCAAAAAGGCCATCCCCCAAGGGTGCTCCAAACCCTGGGCCAAAGTAACCACCCGAAACGCTTGCTCCGTTCTGGCCCTGGGCAAGGCTTGGGCATGATCCCCCTGTTGCAGGGTCATCACCATCTCCGGGCTGACCGGGTAGGCCGCCACGACAGCGGGGACGGACACCCCCCCAAAAAGCAGCAGTGAGGAGAGAAGCTTGATCGCCGGGATCCTCATGGCCATTGCCGCCTCGTTTTCGCGATGGATTCTGGGATCTGAGCTAACCGATTATTGCCGCTGCTCTTCTGGAGATGGGTACCGATGAGGGTAAAACCCACTGCGGACCAGAGTGGGCAACCCCCTGTCCCCTCCCGGCCATAGGCTAGCCTTGAGAGCAGCAATCTGTCTCCAAAGCATGCTGGAACCTGGCGAGATCTTGGGACTCGATCCCGCGGGCGCGAACGGCCAATCCCCCGCCCGCCCGCCCCAAAGGCCAACCTGCGGATCCCTGCAGCAGCTCCAGCCCCACTCCAGAGGGATCCACCTCATCTGTGCCCAGGGCCGCTGGTCTATGCAGGTGCTCACCCCCCGTCTGTTTCGGCTGCGCTTTAGCCCCAGCGGAGCGTTTTTGCCCCGTCGTTCCTGGGATGTGGCTCCAGCCGATGAAGAGTGGCCGCCGGCTCCCTTTGAACTGCAGGAAAGCTCCACCCAAATCCACCTGTCCACCTCCCAGGTGCAAGTTCAGATCGATCGGGATCCCCTCCGGTTCAGTTTTCAAGACTCTCAAGGGCAAGAGTTTTGCGCCGATGTCTCCTCTGGGCTTACCTGGGGATCCGATAGCATCCGCCTGGTCAAACACCTCCACCCTGCCGAGCACATCTATGGCCTAGGGGAACGGGCGGGGCTACTCAACAAACGGGGTCGGCGCTACAGCCACTGGACTCGCGACTGCTGGAACTACGACGCCCACAGCGACAATCTCTACCAGGCCATTCCCTTCGCCCTGTTTCTTCGCCCCAACCTCTGCTACGGGCTCTTCCTGCACTGCACCCACTGGAGCCAGTTCGACCTGGGCCAGATCGATCCCGAGCAGTGGGCCATCGAGGTGCGCGCCCCCGAGCTGGATTACTACCTGATCTACGGCCCCACCCCGGCCTTGGTGCTCGAGACCTACACCCAACTCACTGGGCGGCCTCCCCTTCCTCCCCTCTGGGCCTTGGGCTACCAACAGTGCCGCTGGAGCTACGCCAGCGCCGCCCAGGTTCAAACCGTTGCGCAGCAATTTCGCCAGCGGCAGATCCCCTGCGACGTCATTTACTTGGATATCGACTACATGCGCGGCTACCGCGTCTTCACCTGGGATCCCCGCCGCTTCCCCGAACCGGCCCGGCTCATGGCCCAACTCCACGAGGCTGGCTTCCGGGTGGTAGCCATTGTGGATCCCGGCGTCAAGTTCGAGCCCGAAGCCGACTACGCCGTCTTCGACGAGGGCTTGGCCCAGGATTTCTTTATCCGCCGCGCCGACGGCCACCTCTTCCATGGCTACGTTTGGCCAGGCAAAGTCCTCTTCCCCGACTTCTTGCGCCCCGGAGTGCGGCAGTGGTGGGGATCCTGGCAACGGGTTCTCACCCAAGCCGGTGTGGATGGCATCTGGAACGACATGAACGAGCCGGCCCTCAACGACCGCCCCTTTGGAGACGGCGGCCAGATCGTCGATATCTCCCTCGATGCCCCCCAAGGCCCACCCGACGAACCCACCACCCACGCCGAAGTTCACAACCTGTACGGCCTGCTGATGACACGCGCTTCCCGTGAAGGCTTGGAACAGCTCAACCCCAACCGGCGCCCCTTCGTGCTGACTCGCTCCGGCTTTGCTGGGATCCAGCGCTGGGCTGCCGTCTGGACAGGCGACAACCAATCCTCCTGGGAACACCTGGAGATGTCCCTGCCCATGCTCCTAAACCTGGGCCTGTCGGGAGTTAGCTTTGTCGGCGCGGACATCGGCGGCTTCGGTGGCAATGCCACTCCCGAGCTGTTTGCCCGTTGGATGCAAATGGGAATTCTTTACCCCCTCATGCGCGGCCACAGCGCCCTGGGCACCCGCCCCCACGAGCCCTGGAGCTTTGGCATCGAAGTGGAAACCATCTGCCGGCAGGCCATTCAGTTGCGTTACCAGCTGCTGCCCTACCTCTACAGCCTCTTTTGGGAGTCCAGCCAAACCGGATCCCCCATCTTGCGCCCCCTTCTCTACGAGTTTCCCGACGATCCGCAAACCTACGAGATCTCAGATCAAGCCATGCTGGGATCCGCCCTCCTAGCTGCCCCTGTGGTTCGGCCTGGCGTGCGGTGCCGCGCTGTTTACCTACCCCAGGGCACTTGGTTTGATTGGTGGACAGGTCAGGCCCACACCGGCCCCCGCTACATTCTCGTCCCTGCCCCTCTCGAACAACTGCCGCTGTTTGTGCGGGGTGGCTCCGTTCTGCCTTTAGCTCCCCCCTGCCCGTCCACCGCCCACCTGCGCCGTGACCAACCGCACCTCAAACTCTACCCCGGCAACGGCAGCTTCACCCTCTACGAAGACGACGGGGAAACCCTCGCCCATCGAGCAGGAGCCTGGGCCACCACCCTCTTCCGCTTGCGACAGCAAAATGGCCAGCTCATTCTGGAGATCGAGGCCCGCCAGGGCAACTGGAGCCCGCCCCAGCGTAGCTGGCTTCTGGAGCCCCTTGGCCACACTCCCCTCTCCCTGCCGGACACCGGACAGCCGCAACGGGTTCTCTGGCCCACCCCAGAGGATCCCCCGTTTAGCTAATCGCCCTCACGGCCTCCAGCAGCTCCCGGTTGTCTCGCTTGAACAAGGGCAGCCACTCCACATGCTGGTAGCGTAGGATCCCTTGGCTATCCACCAAAAAATAGGCCCGCCGCGTCCCCAGCAGGCTGTCCACCCCGTACTGCTGGCTCACGGTTCTGTCCACATCGCTCAGCAAAGGAAACTCCAGCTTAAGCTGCTCGGCAAAGGCTTGGTGCCTGGAGAGGGGATCGCTGCTGATCCCCAAGATCTCGCAGCCCGCGGCCCGGAAAGCTTCCCAATCCTCCCGAAAGCAACGCATCTCGCTCGTGCATACCGGGGAAAAATCCGCCGGGTAAAAGGCCAGCAACACCTTGCTCTTGCCCCGGTAGGCCGCCAGTGAAATCTGGGCTCCCTTTTGGATCCCTTTCCCCACCGCAGGCAAGCTAAAGTCAGGAGCAACAGCCCCAATCACAATCCCCATAGACCCGTCTAACCCAATCTGAGCTCACTTCAACAGTCTAACGGTGGATCCGGATCCCTTCTGGCTTCAAAAAATTTTGGGTTGGATATCTTGACGGGGTGGTGGGGGTGGGGATAGGGTAGTAAAGCGCCACAAGGCCACCCAGCCCCGGCGCCCCAGAACCT
>NZ_JBSSCH010000024.1:0-25121 GCF_054059615.1 Thermostichus sp. OS-CIW-33 | reverse complement strand
TGGGCTACAGGCGGGGGGATCTGCCCAATGCCGAGCTATGTGCGGCTCAGGTGTTGTCTTTGCCGTGTTTTCCTGAGTTGACCACCTGTCAACAAGAGCGGGTGGCTGCGGCCATTGCTGAAATCCTCTCAGAAAAAACCTGCCCGTAGCACTCAGTTATGTCTGCCTTATGGTCATTTCGATTCAAACTAGAACACTGCACCCACGCCCACAGTCATTTTAAATAAGAATGAAACGAAATGAAACATTTCCATCCCATTGCTTCCCAACTCCCCTCTCCCTCTGGGAAGAGGACTGGGGGTGATCTCGGAAGCGGTATGGAGCGCTTGGGGATTGTCTCAATCCAGCTTGAAAGGACTACAAATGGCCAAAAAACGAAGTCTCCAGACCCGTCCTCCCAGTGCGGCGGAAGGAAGCCAGCAGGGTGTCAATTCTGGGACTCGACCGGCTGCGGCGGCTGCCATTTCAGCACCAAGGTAGAAAGTTGCGGCAGGCAGAGCTCGAGGGAGTAGGGCAAGTTGTGGTAGGCCCAGTCGTCTGTCCACTTGCCCCCCAAATTGCCTACCCCGCTGCCCCAAAACTCCACAGCATCGCTGTTGAGCAGCTCTCGATAAAAACCTCGTTCCGGTACCCCAATGCGGTAATTGGGCCAGACCACCGGCGTGAAGTTACAAACCACCACCACCCACTCACTGGGATCCTCCCCATAGCGGATGAAGGAAACAATGCCGCGATGATCGCTGCAGTCAATCCAGCGGAACCCTTCTGGCTTGGTGTCTTGGGTATACAGGGCAGGCTCAGAGCGCAACAGGTGATTCAGGCTGGCCACGTAGTGGCGCAACTTGGCGTGGGGTTCATACTGCAGCAGCCCCCAGTCCAGATCTGCCCAAACGTTCCACTCATTCCACTGGCCAAACTCCATGCTCATGAACAAGGTTTTCTTGCCAGGGTGGGTGAACATGTAGCCGTATAAAGCCCGCAGGCTGGCGAACTTATGCCAATGATCCCCCGGCATTTTGCCCAACATGTGGCTCTTGCCATGCACCACCTCATCGTGAGAAAAGGCCAGCATGTAATTTTCGCTGAAGGCATACATGAGGCTGAAGGTAACCAAATGGGGATGGAACTGGCGGAACCAGGGATCCATGTGGAAATAATCCAACATGTCGTGCATCCAACCCATGTTCCACTTCAAGTTGAAGCCCAGCCCACCCACATGGGTCGGCCAAGTTACCATCGGCCAAGCGGTAGATTCTTCGGCAATGGAAAGTGCACCGGGGTTGTATTTGAAAATGAGGGTATTGAGCTGCCGGAAAAAGTCGATGGCTTCGAGGTGTTCCCGCCCGCCGTAGGGGTTGGGGATCCACTCTTTGCGGTCATAATCCAGATAAAGCATCGAGGCCACCGCGTCCACCCGGATCCCATCGATGTGGTATTTCTCGAACCAAAAAAGGGCATTGGCCACCAGATAATTGCGCACCTCGTTGCGGCCATAATTAAAAACCAAAGTGCCCCAGCCTTTGTGCTCACCTTTGCGAGGGTCGGCGTATTCGTACAGGTGAGTACCGTCGAAAAAAGCCAGCCCATGCCCATCTTTGGGGAAATGCCCAGGCACCCAATCGACAATCACGCCGATCCCGGCCTGGTGAGCCCGATCGACAAAATACATAAAGTCTTGCGGGGATCCATAGCGGGATGTTACGGCATAGTAGCCGATCACCTGATAGCCCCAAGAGCCATCGAAGGGGTGTTCTGCCACCGGCAACAGCTCGATGTGGGTAAAGCCCAGCTCCTTCACATAGGGGATTAGCTTGTCCGCCAGCTCGCGGTAGGTGAGGAAGCGAGTATTGGGCTTTTGGTCCACCAGCACACTTTGCCCTTCGGCAGGTGGATCTTCAGCCGAGGCGTGCATCCAGGATCCCAGATGCACCTCGTAAACCGAAATCGGCGAGCGCAGGGGATCGGTGGCGGCGCGTTTTTCCAGCCAGGCTTGGTCGTGCCAGGTGTAGGTGTTGAGGTCGGCTACGATGGAGCCGGTTTTGGGGCGCACCTCCTGTTGAAAGCCATAGGGATCCGATTTTTCGTAGATATCCCCCCAGGAAGTTTTCACCTCGTACTTGTAGATGGCGCCTGGCCCTACGCCGGGGATGAACACCGCCCAGATGCCGCTTTCACCCAGCCGCTTCATCTGGTGTTGGCGCCCGTCCCAGTGGTTAAAATCGCCGATAACGCTGACGTTGCGGGCATTGGGAGCCCAGACGGCGAAATGCACCCCCTTCACCCCATGCACCGTGATGGGATGGGCGCCCAGCTTGTCGTAAATGCGGTGGTGATTTCCCTCGTTGAACAAGTAGCGATCCAGCTCGCCAATGTGGTTGACCTTCTCCAAGGGAAAGCGGTAGGGATCCTCCCATTCTTCCAAGTGTTCCCCTTGGGGATCCCAGACCCGTTGGGCCCGCAAAAAATAGTCCGGCAGAGGGGTTCCCGGCTCAAAGCGCAGCTCGAATAGCGTTTCCGGGTGCAGCGGCTGCATCGGGTAAGCCTGTCCAGTGGCGCGTTCCACCAGCCAAACCTGCCGAGCATTGGGCACAAGGGCGCGCACCAACCCAAAGGATTTCCCGGCCTCTTCTATCTGCTGGGGGCCCAAAACGGCATAGGGATCCTGCCATTGGTTGGAAACAAACTGACCCACTTGTTCGGCAGACAGGAGAAAGCCCATCGGGAACCCTCAGTAAATGACCATTCTAGTCTAGCGGTGGCTGACCCCCAGTTTGCGCTGTCAGCTCCAGGCCCGCCTCCAGGCAAAGAATCCCTGCAAGAAGTTCTGCAGGCGGGGGTTGGTGGCCAATTGTTGCCTGCGGTGCTGCAGGGCCGCCTTGGCATTCACCTCCGAGCGGGTGGGGTAGATGTGGATCCCGGTCAGGGCAGAGACGGGCAGCCGCCGGCTCATGGCCAAAACCACTTCATGAATCAGCTCTCCCGCCTGGGATCCCACCAGGTGCGCCCCCAAAATCTGGCCGTTGCGTCGACAGATCAACTTGGCAAAGCCCAGGGGGGCGGCTTCTGCCTGGGCCCGATCCACATCGGCAAACTCCTGTTTGAGCACCACCACATCCTTGCCGTATTGCTGCCGGGCTTCGCTTTCGGTGAGGCCCACACGGGCCAGCTCCGGCTCGGTGAAGATGGCCCAAGGAATGACACGATAACGCGCTTGGCTGAGGGGGAAAAACAGGGCATTGACCAGGGCCACTGCCGCTTCGTAGGCCGCCACATGGGTAAATTGCGGCCCGCCGATGACATCCCCACAGGCGTAGATGCGGGGATTGCGGGTTTGCAGCTTGGCATTCACCTGGATCCCTTGGGGGGTGTACTGCACGCCGGCGGCTTCTAGACCCAGCCCTTCCACGTTCGGGATCCGACCGGCGGCCACCAAAATCTCTTCTGCGCGGATCACCGGGTCACCTGTAGCGGCGGAGCCTGCCCCGGAATTGGCCTTTAGGGAAAGCAGCTTTGCCCCTTGCTCTTGGCCAACTGCTGTGGCGCGTACCCGGGTGAGGATGCGGATCCCATCTTGGGCCAACTGTTGCTGCACCACCTGGGCGGCTTCGGGATCCTCCTTGGGCAAGATGCGCTCGCGGCTGGCAATGAGGGTCACCTCGGATCCCAGACGGGCCAGAGCTTGGCTTAACTCGCAGCCTACCGGCCCCGCCCCAATCACCGCCACCGATTTGGGCAAACGGGTCAAGTCAAAGATCGATTCGTTGGTCAGATAGCCCGCCTCGGCCAAGCCCGGCAAGGGGGGAACCCAAGGACGGGATCCGGTGGCGATGACAAAAGCCCGCGCCTGTACCTGCCGTCCTGCCACCTCAAAGGTGCGCCCATCCACAAAGCGGCCCTTGGCAAACACCAGTTCCACCCCCAGTTGGCGGAAGCGATCTGGCGAATCGGCGTGGTTGGCGATGTAGCTCTGGGCAGAGCGAATGTGTTCGTACACCTTGAGGTAATCCACCGAGATCCCTGCTGGGCCAGGGAGAGTTACCCAACCGGCAGCCATGGCCTGGCGCATCCGATGGACGGTATGGGCCACGTGAAGAAGGGCTTTGCTGGGCACACAGCCATGCCAGAGACAATCGCCGCCCAGGCGGTCGCTTCCTTCCACCAGCAGCACCTTGGCCTTCAGTTGGGCAGCAGCGCTGGCCACCACCAAACCCGCTGCACCGGCGCCGATGACCACAATATCGTAGGGGACAGGCATGGCTTTTTTTAAACTTTTAAACAGGAGAATCGGGCAAGAGGAGAATCGGGCAAGGGATCCCAGGAATCGGCAAAAGATAGCACCATCCTATGTCTTGAGTGGGCCGGGGGCAGGATGGGAGAAGGGGATCCCTTTCCACACCCTTTCTGCATGGGAGAAGAACTTGTTAGAGTGGGACGGATGGATCCCTTGCAAGCTGGGTTGATCCGTCTGTTCTACCTTTCAGGGTTTGGGGACTTATGACTATCCTGCTGCCGAGCGAACCTATCCTGGCCGTGAGCATCTTCGGCATGGGCCTGCCAGAGCTGGCCGTGATTGGGGTGATCGCGGTGGTCGTGTTTGGCCCCAAGAAGCTACCGGAGTTGGGCAGCGCCTTTGGCAAAGCGTTGCGGAGTTTCAAACAAGAGATGAACAACCCCAGCAGCGATGACGAGCCTGCCGGCGCAGAAAAGGCGGAGAAGGTGGTTGAGAAAGATGCCGCCTGAGGGTCGCGGAGAGGGGTGGGATCCCAACTTCTGCCAGGGACGTGCTGCCGCAACTGGGGATCTTGTCGAGAGGGGGGATCCAAGCCAGCTTTGGATGAGAGGTGAAGTCAGCTCGCAAGGGAGCCAGATCCAGGGCTAGTGTATAGTTCTGGAAAGTTTCCCGGCCCGGCGCTACCGGCTGAGCCAGGATCAGCCTGGATGGGCTCATCGGATGCCCCAGAGGTGTATGGCTGAGCTGACCGATTTCCAGTTAATGCGCCAGATCCAACTGCGGGATCGCCGCAGCCACTTTTTGCTCAAGGATCGCTATCAGAAGCGCCTGCTGGATATTGCCTTGGCCATTCTCAAGCAACCTCACCAGGCGGAAGAGGTGGTGCGGCAGGTGTTCGAGTTCTGCTGGAAACACGCCAATGCCTTTGACCTGCAGCGGGATCGCTCAGTGGCTCTGTGGCTCTACGAGTTGACAGCCTTTCAGGCTAGGGAACGGCTGCGGCGTTGGGCTTGGCTACCTGCCCCCCTCTCCATTCAAACTTCGGCTCCCCTGTGGCCCCAACGTCTTCTCTGGGGCAGCCTGGCGGTATTGGGGATCTACGCGCTGGCCATAACAGCGGCCTACTGGCGGCTGCGCTGGCAGTGGGGATCCCCCATCGAGGGAGAGTCAGCGGCGCTTCAACAGCTCTATCAAGAGTGGCAACGACAACCGCAGGTGCAGCGAACCCTGCTGCGGGATCCCAGCTTCAGCACTCCCCTGTTGGTGCAAGCCCTCTGGTCGCCCCATGCCAAGCAGGTGCTGCTATTGGCCTCGGAGATGGCTCCCGCCCCCCCAGGGAGCACCTATCAACTGTGGCTGGAGTCGGATGTCCAGGGAGGGGGACGACTGCTGGAAAACGCCGGCACTTTTGCCGTCAACGGGGAAGGATCCCTGCAGTGGCTCAGTCAACCCATCCATTCTGAGCAGCCGACCCGCCTTCTCGTCACCCTTGAACCGGCAGGAGGAAGCGAATCCCCCACAGGCCCGCCTCTGCTGCAGAGCAGTTTCTGGATCCCTGCTGCCCAGCCCTGATCAAGAGAGATGGGGGGATGGCTGGGGAGTTTGTCCCCCGCTCTTGCGCCGCTTAGCATGGGATCCCCGCAAGCGCACCTTGAGACGGTAGCGAACAGTTTCATGCACAACTTTGTAGGAGGCATCCACACCGTGCGTTTCCCGCAGCCATTCGCGGATGTCGCTGTAGGTACGGAATCGGCCAGGCTGATGCAGCTCCTGCTTGAGGATTTCCAAAACCGGCTTGGGGATGAGGGGTTTGCGCCCTTGGTTGCGGGGCACCGTCAACATGCCCTCTAGCCCCTTGGCCTTGTAGCGTTGAAACCATCGAAAAATCGTTGAGATGTCCCGCCCCAGAATTTCAGCCAAGCCTGTCATCGTCTTGACTTTCCCAATCTTGAGCAGGTAAAGAGCTTGAACCCGCTCCTTGCCGGTCGGTGTGGACTGCTTGCTTAGTAGAGATTTGAGCTCTTCAGCCGATTCCCGAATGTCGAGCTTGAGGACTCCAGCCATGTTGGGGCGTCGCAGAACAGCGTTGAATTCGTTGCCTGGCGGAGAGTCTACCACAGTAACTTGGGGTTTTGGAAGTTGTTCGTGAAGTTTGCCTGGGCATCTCTTGACGTTTACAGAATCTCGAACTGAAAAATCTCTAACAGGCTACCCTCGTCGCTTTTCAGGATGGTCGGGCAAGGGATCCCCTCTAGGGCGGCAGGCCGTGGCTGTAGGAGTGGCTGTAGGATCAGAGGGCAAGCTTGCCGACGCTGCACTATGGTTCTTCGCAAGTATCTTGCAGGAGAGGGGCTGCGTTGGTTTCGCCTGGCCCTGCAGTTGCAAGGATCAGTTGTACCGGCAGTGCTTCCCCGCGCCTTTATCTGCGGCTTGGCCGGGGTGCTGGTTTCGATTCTGTATAAGTTGGGGCTGCCCCTGGCGCTGTCGTCGTTGGTGGCGTTTGTGCCCAACATCGTTTTGGGTTTGATGCTAGTGTTTCGGACAAACACCGCCTACGAACGGTTCTGGGAGGGGCGGAAAGCCTGGGGATCCGTGGTGAATGACGTGCGCAATTTGGCCCGCCTGATTTGGGTAGCCATTGAAGAAAAGCAACCCGGCGACCGGGAAGAGAAGATCCAAACTCTATATCTGTTGCCCGCCTTTGCCATGGCCATGAAACAGCACTTGCGCCAGGAACCTTTGCTGGATGAGATTCAGCCCCTCCTCAGCCCGGAGCAGTTGCAACGTCTCCAAAGCCTCAACCATCCCCCTTTGCAGATTGCCTTTTGGATTGGAGATTATCTGCAGCGCCAATACCAAAAGGGCCGCGTTGAGGTCTACCAGCTCACGATCATGGTGGAGCGGCTCAACAGCATGGTGGATGCGCTGGGGGCTTGCGAGCGCATTCTCGTGACCCCAATGCCCATGGCTTATGCCCTGCACTTGAAGCAGTTGTTATTGCTCTACTGTTTATCTTTGCCGTTTCAGATGGTGGAAGGTTTGGGTTGGATGACCGGCCCCATTGTGGGATGGCTGAGCTTTATGTTGTTTGGCGTTGAAGAGATCGGCATCGAAATTGAAAACCCCTTCGGCCGGGATCCCAATGATCTGCCCCTCGATAACATTTGCAACAAGATGAAGCACAATATCCTGGATTTAATCGATTCCACCTGAGAGAACTCTTGGGCAGCCGTCCATTCCAGGGTTTCCTCAGATCCTCAGTCGGCACCTACCCCTAGTGGAGATAGCCGGGGCGAACCCGATGATTGAGAGGAAGGGATCCCTATATCTTGGGTAGGGAACAAGATGGGTTTGCTAAACTGTGGACAATTTGCCGAGGTGCTCTGGGGATGGCCTGCTCAACCTGCACATTTTTACACCTGGCCGATGTGCATCTGGGCTATGACCGCTACGACAGCCCGGAGCGGAGCAAGGACTTCTTTTTGGCTTTTCGGGATGTTGTCCGGCGCTATGCCATTCAGGATCCGGTGGACTTTGTGCTCATCGCCGGAGATCTGTTCGAGCATCGGCAGATTCAGCCCGGCGTTCTCAACCAAGCCCAGATCGTCTTGCGGGAGCTGCAGCAGGCCGGGATTCCGGTGTTGGCCATCGAGGGCAACCACGACAATCGCCCCTATGGCGTGAAAACCAGTTGGCTGAGGTACTTGGCCGATCACGGGGAGCTGATATTGCTGGAGCCTGAGGAAGGGGAAGAAGGACTGGAGCTGCGTCCCTGGTCGGGCCGGCGGGGAGGGTATCTGGATTTGCCCTGTGGGGTGCGGGTGATCGGATCCCAGTGGTACGGATCGGCAGCTCCCAGGTCGATTGAGCAGTTGGCGGCGGCCATTCGACGGTTGCCCCCCGGCCCAGAACGGGTGGTGTTGATGTTCCACCACGGTCTAGAAGGCCAAATTGCCCGTTACCAAGGCGCTTTGCGCTACCGGGATCTGTTGCCCTTGCGGGAGGCGGGAGTGGGCTACCTGGCCTTGGGACACATTCACAAAAGCTATTCCGAGGGGGGGTGGATCTTCAACCCGGGATCCCTGGAGGCCAACAGCACTGCCGAATGGGACTTCCAACGGGGGGCCTATCGCGTCCGCTGGGGAGATGGCCCACCCCAAGCGGAGTTGGTGCAGGATTACCATCAGCGGCCCCGCCGCCGGCTCTATCTGGAGGCCAAGGGCAGAGAAACCCCCGAACAGATTGCCGCAGCAGCCATTGCCTTGGCTAAGGGATCCCGCCTTCAGGAAAGTGAGATGGAGCCGATGGTGGAGTTGCGGCTGGTGGGACAGGTGGGGTTCGCCAAGCATGAGCTGGATAGCCGCGCCCTACAGTGTCAAATTCAGCAGCTTACCGGCGCCTTGCTGGTTCTGTTTCGTTTTGAGGCCAATACTTTAGAGCTCGGGTCGGCTGCCCTTTCCTTGGAAGAAGAGGGGCAGAGGCTACAAATCGAAGAGAAAATCTACAGGGATCTGCTGAGCAGCCATGCCCACTACCGCAAACGCAGTGAAGAGCTAGCGCGGCTGCTTCTGGATCTTAAAGAAAAGGTTTTGGATGGGCAAGGAGAATCTGAAGTGTATGCTCACCTAAGGGGAGCTTTTTGGGGAGCAGAAGACTGATTATGCGGATCCTCTCTCTCGCTTTACAAAACTTCAAATCTCATGAGGATGCCGTCTTCACGTTTGAGCCAGGTATTAACGCCATTTGCGGAGAAAACGGAGCGGGCAAGACCAGCATTTTGGAAGCCATTGCCTGGGTTTTGTTCGACTACTGCCCCTACAGCCAAGAAGAAATCATTCGCTCCGGGGCCAACGACGCAGTGGTGACTGTGCAATTTATCTCCCAATGGGATCAGCGCACCTACGATGTTCGCCGCAGCGTAACGCAGGGATATCGTCTCTTTGATCCCCAGCTGAAGCAGCGCCTAGAGTATGAGCGCAAGTCCGATGTGCTGCCGTGGCTGAGGCAACATTTGGGCGTACCTGCCGGTACCGACCTGGCGCGGCTCTTTGCCACAACGATTGGGGTGCCCCAAGGGACTTTCACGGCAGACTTTCTCAAAACCGGTCGAGATCGCAAAGAAGTTTTCGATCGCATCTTAAAGGTGGAAGAGTACCAGCAGGTGGCCAAAGACCTGTTGGCGGTCGAAAAATACAGCGAGGCGCAGATTCAGGCCATTAATCATCAAATTGAATTGCTCCGCCAACAGCTACAGGAGTGGGATCCGCTGCAAGCGGAGCGGCAGAAAATCCAACAAGAACTGAGTTATTGGCAAGAGCGCTTGAGTCAATCGATCCACACTCTGGATCAGGTTAAGCTTGAGATCGAGCGACTGGAGAAATGGCTTGAGCAAATCCAAACTTTAGATCACCAGATTGCCCAACTGGAGCAAAAGGGATCCCTGCTTCAGGTATCTCTTGAGCAGGCAGAAAAGTTATGGGCAGAGGCCAGGCAAGCTCAAGCGCAGCAACAGCAATACTGGGAGGGATCTCAGCATTTTTTGGCCACAGAAGCTCGCTTGCGGGAGCTGGAAAAACAGCAACAGCAACGCTTGGAGTGGCTGAAACAGCGGGATGCTTTGCTCTCGCAAAAGCAGCATATCGAAAACCAATTGGCAAGACTTCAAGAAAAGTTAAGCCAACAGCAGCGCTGGAAGCAGGAGCTAGAGGAGCTAACCCCGCAAATTCAGGCCCAAGAGGAGCTAGAGCGTCAGCAGACCTATTGGACTCAACAGCTCAACACGTTGCTACACCTGCACCGCGAATGGGAACAGCTCCAGGCAGAATGGGCAGCCCACGCCGAGCGCTGTCAACTGCTACAAAGCCGAGTGCAAGAAGCTGAACAGGCCCAGGCCATATGTCGGCAGCATCAATTGACCTACAACCGTTATTTGCAGTTGGAAACCCTCATTGCAGAGCAGGAAGCGCTGCGGCGAACCCGACAAACTTTACTGGCTCAACGGGAAACTTTGCAACATCAACTGCATCGATTGGAGCTGCAGGGATCCGAATATCAGCAACAACTCCAGATCTTCCAAAAAATGGAGGCGGAAAAACTTGAGCTGCAACCCCTGTGTGAACGGCAGGCCTCCCTGGAGCAGCGCCACTCCCAACTGGGCCAGAAGTTAGCTTCCTTTCAGGCTCTGCGCCTTGAACTCAAACAACGGGAAACGGAGCAGGAACAAGGCCAAGTCCAATTGCAACAACTGCAGCTCCAACTGAGACAACGGCAGGCGGATTTGGAGCGGGTAGCCGCCATTCCTGCGCTCGAAACTCAACAGGAGCGATTGCAAACTCAGCTCAGCCGCATTGCCGCAGCTCGTCAATTTCAACAGGAGCTACAAGCCCTTTTTGAGCAGGGCTCGGATCAATTGGCTCAACACCATCACAGCATCCGGCAACTTCTGGACGAATTGGAAGCGCAGCGACACAACTATCCCCAACTTCAATCTCTGTGGCAGCGGATCCCAGAGGTACTCACTCGATCTTCAGCACTCAGCCAACAGTTGCTCCAGTCCATCCATCAGATTTTGCAGGATCTGGCTCCCCAAACTTCCGAGCCCCAACTTCGTCAGCAGTTGTCCAACATCCAAAAACAACTCAGGACTTTGCAACCCTTGCTCGGCCTAACCGCACAAATACCCGATTTACAAGCCCAAATTCAGCAACTGCTGCAGTTGCAAGCCGAACGACAAAGCAGAATTGATGATCTTCACTGGGATCTTGAGGCTGAGCCCACCTTCCTTCGGCAACAACAGGAAATTGGCCAGGCGCTGCAAGAACTGGGGGATCCCAGAGGGCAAATCCAGCGCTTGGAAAGAGATCTCAGCCGCAAGTCTAGGGTTGAGCAAGAATATCAACAAATAGCGGCCCATGTTCAGCAACTCCAACAGCAGATACAAGCCCTAGAAGAGCAGCTGCAACCGCTTTCAGATCTGGATGAAAGAATTGCAGCTTTGCGGGAAGAACAAGGCCGGCACCGCAACAACTACGAGACCTTTATCCGCATGCAGCCTCTTGCCCAAAGTTTGCCCCGACGGCAAGATGAACTCCAAGCGGCCCAGTTGGCCCTAGATCAAATCCAGAAAGCCAAGCAAGAAAAACAAGCCCAGATCGACCGCTGGGAACAAACAGAGGGATCCAAAGATAACCTGCAAGCCCAAATTGAAAAAGCCGCCAAAACCTTAAAATCTCTGGGGGATCCCAGAAGTCAAGCCGAACGGCTCAAAGCAGAGCTAAAACAGGAAAAGCAGTATTTACAAATGCAGGCCGACTGCCTGCAGCAGCTTCAGGATTTGGAAGCAGCACTCAACCCTATCGAGGAGGCCCTATGCCAAACGGAGCATCTGGATCGAGAGCTGGGATCCCTGCAGGAAGAACGCGAACGATACCGTTTAGATCACGAGCGCTATCTGCAGGCAGAACCCATCGCCAAATTGCTTCCCCAACGGGAACAAGAGCTGGCCGAGCTGAACGCCCAACGGCAGCAACTGCAAGCTCAACTCTCCCAACTTCGCGCAGCACGGGATCCCTTGGCTGCTCTGTATCAACCGCAGGAGCATGAGCGCCTTCGATCCCTTCTGCAGGCCACCGAAATTCAAAAAGCCGAAGCCCAGGCCCGACTGGAGAGCCTAGCTCCTCAACTGAGCAAAATTGAGGAAAAGTTGCGGCAATTGGAACAGACCAAGGCAAGCTTAAAGCAAGTCGAGGCAGAAAAAACTGAGAAAGAACGCCTACACCGCTTTATCAAGTTTAGCCGAGATACCTATAGAAAAGCCGGCCCTCAAATTACCCAATACTACCTGCAGCAGATCAACCATACTGCCGATCACCTCTTCCGAGAAATTCTCAACCGTCCCAACGTCACCCTGACCTGGGAAGCCGATTATGAGATCCGCGTTCAAGAAGCCGGCAGCCCCAAACGACGGTTTGCCAGCCTTTCCGGGGGAGAGCAAATGTCGGCGGCCTTGGCAGTGCGCTTGGCTTTACTCAAGGTGTTGGGACAACTAAATATTGCCTTTTTCGATGAGCCCACCACCAATATGGATGCCCAACGGCGACAGCGGCTGGCAGAGGCCATCACCAACCTGCGATCTTTTGAGCAGCTATTTGTTATCAGCCACGACGATACCTTTGAGCAAATGACGGAAAATGTTATTCGGGTGGAAAGGCATTCCGGATCCAAGTCGGTAGGGAGGGATCCCGCCTATGGTGTTTAGAGCCGACCGGATCCTGGCGGTGCTGCAGCAGAAGCGGGAGGCCTTTGCCACTTTTGATCAAAGGCTGTCGGAGCGCAGAGAATACTATAAGCAGGCCATGGAAAGCTTGTGCCAGTGGTCAAGCCTAGAGATTGCCGAAAAAATAGCTCCATTCCCTTTCCCAGGCGCTTTACCTACTGCGGAGTGGGATCGCTACTCCAATTGGAGGATCCCTTTTGAGCAGGAATGGGCCAATTACGAAGAAAGCCGTGAGTGGGCGAAATCAGTCATTGAAAATATTCCCACCTTTGCCGTGGATGGATCCCAGATTTATCCCAGCAAAGATCTGTCAATACCGGTGGCGCTGGTGCAAATTGGCTGGTATGAAAACCATCATTGTGCAACAGGCTTGTACGAAAAAGACATTCAAGTGGATGTATTGACTCCAAGGGACCTGGGATCCGACAGCAGCGGCGAACCGAAAGAGCGAATGGTTAACATGCGCCGCTTTCAAATGGAAATCGAGAGACTTGTAGAATACATTCAAAAATCTCAACCGGGATCCCCAAAATTGGCCTTTTTGGACGGGGCGCTGGTGGCTACTTTTGCCGAAGTCTTCGAGCCAGAAAGCCAAGATTTCTATGTGCAGTGTTTGCTCCAGCTTTTGCGGGCCAGCGAGCAAAGCCGGATCCCTATCGTGGCTTACATAGACACCACCTACACTTCCGATCTGGTGACGTTGCTCAAGCATTGTTTTGACCTACCCGAAGCTCCACAGCTTCACGATGCGCAACTGCTCAGCCCCTGGTTGGAGTGGGGGGATCGCACACCTTTTTTCATCTGTGCCCGCGGCGGCAGCCTCAACCCCCAAGATGGGATCCTCAACTCCTACCAAGAAATGCGGGAGCGAGTGGGGTTTGTTTACCTGCGCACCAATGACAACTTTCCGGCCCGCTTGGAAATACCCGTTTGGGTTTATGAGGCAGGACTGTTGGACTGGTTGGTGGATCTGGTTCGCTGTGAGGTGGTGATTGGGCGAGGTTATCCTTATGTGCTGGAGACAGCCGATCAAATAGCCGTTATTCGCAATGAGGATCGCAACCTTTTCTTACGCCTCATGCAAGATTGGGCCGCTCGCGAGAAGCTGAACCTGAGGCTATCTCGGAAAACGGTGAGTAAACTACAACGGAGACGAGTCCGATGAGATTGGGAAAGGTGGTTCGCTCCAACAATCACTGTGATTATGTGGTGCAGGTGGACGATGCTTTAGAAGTCAAAAATCCGCCGACTCCTGATGACTATGGCTTCGGCAGCTTTGTCAAGCTAGAAAGCGACCGGCGACACTGGGCTGTAGGTCTGGTTTACAATACCCAACTCCTGAATCCGATGTTCCTCAATTCTGGGCCGCGCCTTTCCAGCCAGCCGGATCCCTATTTTTCCCCCGATCTGCAGAATGAGGTGCGCACGCTACTCTCGGTGGTCTTAATCGGGGCCTTGGATGAAGAGCGCCGCTGTGGCCGGCAAGGGATCCCACGCGTGGTGGTGCCTGTAAACACGCCGGTTTTTCGCATGAGCCGGGAAGAGATCCTGCGCTTTCACCAGGATCCCCAAGGTCAAACCCAATTTTCCTACTATGGTTTGCTGCTGAGTAGCGGCGGCAACTTTGCCAATCATTTGATCTACCAAGTCTTGAACGACATTACGCCGATGTTTGCCGATCCAGCTCAACGGCGAGCCCTGCAAATCTTAAGCAAAGAACTGGCCTGGAAAATGACTGTAGGAGCGATGCGCTGATGCCCCAAAAAATCACCGTCAATGGCCACTACCCAGAAGCCAACCTCTCTCCAACTGAGGACTCTCCAGAGGTAATTGGCACTGTCAAAGGGCCTGGAGAAACCTCTAACCAATATGTTTTCATCACTTCCAATACCCAAGCGGTAAAGGTGGGCGATTTCGTCTATTACGAAGTCCAGGATCCCCAATCGCAAACCCTGCAAATCTTGGGCAAAATTAGCCAGGTTCAACTCCTCGATCACATTCCCGATCGCATCTTTGCCGATACCGAAATCGATCCCAGCACCATTGTGGCTCTGGTGGGCTTCACCCATCCCAATCCGGAAATCTATGCGGTTACCGTCGAGGTCATCGGCTATTTCAATCAGAAGATGGGCTTTATTAACCCCCGCCGCGCTCCGGATCCCGGTGCCAAGGTTTTTCTGGCCTCCAATCGTCTGCTGAAATCAATTTTGAACAAACGAGATGAAACAGCCATTGGGGGTGCTCACTTAGGCAGCCTGTTGTTGCGCGATGAGGGAGCAGTGCCCGTAGTACTGGACGTCAAGGAAATGGTCAGCACCCATCTGGCCATTTTGGCGGGGACAGGATCCGGCAAATCTTATACAGCAGGGGTTTTGATTGAAGAGCTGCTTTTGCCCAAAAACCGAGCTGCCGTCCTCATTTTCGATCCCCACGGGGAATACCACACGCTGGCAGAAATGCAGTCCCACCCCAAGTTTTTTGGGGAAGATGGATACCGACCCAAAGTCAAGGTTCTTTCACCGCAGGAAATTAAGATTCGTGTATCTTCTCTTAACTTCTTTGATATTCTGACCCTGCTGCCGGAAACCAGCGATCGGCAAAAATCTTTTCTGGAAAAAGCCTTCCGCAGAACAACTCAATTTAACCCACTCCGCTGGACGATTCAGGATTTAATCGATGCCGTAAACGAGGCTGATTCCGCAGAGGATGGATCCCAAGGATCCTCAGCCGCCGCTTTGGAGTGGAAATTAGAACAGATCGACCGTTCTCCCTATTTCGACAATTTGCAACACCTAGCTCCCAAAGACTTGTTTGAGCCGGGGCAGGTAACCATCCTGCAAATGCATGAGATCAGCCAAGAAGAACAGCAGGTGATCGCTGCTGCCATCTTGCGCCAGGCCAACTATGCTCGGATCAATACCCACAAAGGCAAGATCCAGCCGGGAGACGAAAATTACTTGCCTTATCCCGTCTTTATTCTGCTGGAAGAGGCCCATCGGTTTGCCCCTGCCCACGAGCCTTCCCGTTGCAAACAGGTGCTGCGCACCATCCTCAGCGAAGGACGCAAGTTTGGACTGGGAGTAGGGCTGATCACGCAACGCCCTGGCAAGTTGGACTCGGACATTTTGTCGCAATGCATGAGCCAATTTTTGATGCGAATTGTCAACCCTTCCGATCAAGAAAATCTGCGTCACAGTGTTGAAGCTGCCGGGCGGGATCTGTTGCAGGAATTGCCCGCCTTGAGCAAAGGTCAGGTGATCGTCTCCGGGGTGTGCGTCAATACCCCCGTGTTATGTAAAGTGCGGAAGCGTTATACGCAGCATGGCGGCGAAACGTTGGATATTCTTGGCCTCTGGCAAAGGCATTCTCAAGAGCACCACCAACGGGATCGCTTGGCCCAGTCGGCCCCTCTCAAACCGCGTCCTCAACCTCAGGTGGTGGATGGACTCAGCATTGATTAGCAATGGCCCAAAACTCCAACTGTGGCCTGATCTCAATCGCTGAATCTGCCAAATCTACAATCCGAAACCACTGCTTGATTGCAATACAATTCATTTCACAGAAACAAGTTTTGGGGCGAGCAGGATGAGGAAACAAGCCCTTTTGCCAGGTTTGCTGGGCATTGCCGTTGCGGTTCTGCTGGGATCCGGGCCTGCCTATGCTCAGTTGCGGCTGATCCCCGAAGCGGCGCGGCGGGTGTACGAGGCATTGCCGGATCTGCCGCTGGAAAACGTCTACACCCCCATTAACCCCAATGACGGCGGCCCTACGCCTGAGGAAGATACCTTGGTGCGGCGGATGATGGTTTACCATCTGCAGGTGGCCGGTCGCTCCCCGACCGACCGCTTTGACTGGCAACTGACGCTGGCGGACTATTTTGATGCCAATGAGCCAATCATCGCCCAACGGTATCCCGGTGCCGACCGCCTCACGGTCAACCCCTACGCCCAAGACAAAGCCGTTGTACAATCCCTGAACCGGCAACAGCGACAGGCCCTGCTGGAAGCCCTTGTGCTGGCCTTCGGTGGGGATCCCAACCCAACGCCCCTCTACATTCCCACCGACGGGGATCCTGCCCCTACCCGTCCCACCCCAGAACCTATGAAGCCCTTGCTGCTTCCCGGCAGCGGATCCGCTGACTTGCTCAGGCCCTAGCCGAGGTTTCCCGCTAACTCAAGGCTTGCCCGGTGTAGTTCTCAATGCAGCGCAGGAACAGCTCTACCCCAATGCCAAGGGCAGCCTCATCGAAGTCGAAGCGGGGGTGGTGGTGAGGGTAGTTCAGGCCCCTTTCGGGGTTGGCGGATCCCAGGAAAAAGTAGCAGCCAGGCACCTCATTCAGGAAAAACGAGACATCCTCTCCGCCCATGGTCATCTCTGGGATGATCCTCGCCTCTGGGCCAAACACCTGGCGGGCAGCTTGTTCCACCAGCGCTACCATAGCAGGATCGTTGCAAACCGCTGGGTAGCCCCGTTCGTACTGAAACTCGTAGGTGGCTCCGTAGGCTTGGCAAATGCCGGCAACGATTTCTTCCATACGTTTTGAGATCAAATCCCGCACTTCAGGGTGAAAACTGCGCACAGTACCCCAAATTTCTGCGCTTGGGGCGATAACGTTGAAGGCATCGCCGGCCCGGAAACGGCCTACCGTCACCACCGCCGGCTGCAGCGGATCCACATTGCGGGAGACAATGGTCTGCAAAGCATTGACAATGTGGGATCCCACCACAATGGCATCCACTGTTTGTTGGGGAAGGGCAGCATGTCCGCCTCGCCCGATCACCTGAATCTGAAAGCGGTCGGCAAAGGCCATCGAGGGGCCACTTTTCACGCCAATAGTGCCCAGAGGGCGATTATTCCACAGGTGTAGGCCGAGGATGGCTTCCACATCCGGGTTTTTCAGAACCCCCGCCTCCAGCATGGGCTTGGCTCCGCCGGGGCCTTCTTCGGCAGGTTGAAAAATGACCTTGACGGTACCCCTGAGGTGGTGGCGGTGCTGTTGCAGCAGCTTGGCGGTGCCTAGAGCAATGGCGGTGTGGCCGTCGTGGCCGCAGGCGTGCATGACGTTAGGGACAGCGGAGCAGTAATCAACTTCGTTAGCCTCGTGAATGGGCAGGGCATCCATGTCGGCCCGCAGCGCCAAGACTGGCCCCGGCTCTTCTCCTGTAATGGTGGCTACAATGCCAGTGTGGGCAATGCCAGTCTGGTGCGGGATCCCCCAGCTTTTCAGGCGCTGGCTGATGTAGGCGGCGGTTTGCTTCTCCTGGAAGCCCAGCTCAGGATACTTGTGGATGTGGCGGCGCCAGGTCACCAACTCGGGTTGTAAAGCTCGAACAGCAGGGCGAAGTGCGGGAAAGGACATGACCTGAAAAACAAAAAAACAAAAATGTCTTGGAAAACCTTCACCGATGGCCAGTGTTGGTTGCATGCAGTTGCCTGTCGATTTTGCCCAGTATGGCATTGCTGAGGCTGCTTTCCGCTCGGCGTCGAGGTGGACATCTAGGCCCACTGGGATCCGGTTTCCGGCGGCAGATCCTGCCAACGGCCCGGCCCCACTGCTTGCAAAGCCTCTTGCAAGGAGATCGCCCCTGAGTAGAGGGCCTTGCCCAAAATGGCCCCTGTCAAACGGGGCAAGCTCAACAAAGCCAGCAAATCGGTCAGCGAGCCGATCCCTCCCGAAGCAATTACAGGCACTTGAGAGACGGCTAGGATCTGGCGCAGCTGTTCTAAATTGGGCCCGGCCAGGGTGCCATCCCGGCCAATGTCGGTGTAGATGATGCCGGCGACGCCCTGTTCCCCCACCCGTTGCACCAATTCGGTGGCCCGCAGGGGAGTGGTGCTCAGCCAGCCGCGGGTGGCCACTTGCCCCTGCCGAGCGTCGATCCCCACCCAAACCCGACCGGGCAAGGCTTGGGTCATCGCCTCCAGGGTGTCGGGATCCTCTACGGCTAGGGTGCCAACGATCACCCGATCCACCCCCAGCTCCAGCAACTGCCGCGCCCGTTCCAGGGATCGGATCCCACCCCCCACCTGCACCGGGATGGCCAGGCTGCGGACAATGCGCTCAATGATGGGCAGGTTGACTGGATCCCCGCTTTTGGCTCCGTCCAGATCGACCACATGCAGGCGAGGGGCACCCTGTGCCGCCCAAGCTTCGGCCTGCTGGATGGGGTCATCGGCCACCTGTTCCGCCTGAGCATAATCCCCCTGGTAGAGGCGCACGGCGTGGCCCTGGAGAAGGTCGATGGCGGGGATCACCTCTAAGAAGGCGCTGGTGTAAGGCATGATTGGGATCCCTTAGGGGCTTCTCCAGTATCGCCCAGGGGGGAGAATGGGAAAACCTTTTGGGGCGACCATGAACGCACGTCAACTGGCCCTCTTGGCCTTGCAGAAGATCGAGCGGCAAAACGCCTATGCTGACGTGGTGCTAGAGCACCTGTTGGCCCACAGCCACCTGATCCCTGCCGACTGCCGCCTGGTCAGCGAGCTGGTGTACGGCGTTACCCGACGTCGTCGCACCCTCGACGCCCTAATCGACTGCTTTGCCCAACGTCCTGCCCACAAGCAACCGCCCGATTTGCGGCTCATTCTGCACCTTGGCCTCTACCAGCTGGCTTTTTTGGATCACATCCCCCCCAGCGCTGCCATCCACACCAGCGTGGAATTGGCCCGCCAGATGGGGCTGGGATCCCTGACAGGGGTGGTGAACGGCATCTTGCGCGCCTACCAGCGGCAAGTGTTGGATCAGCCAGAGAAGGATCCCCTCAAGCCCCTCGAGGACACTCTGCCAGCCGACCCAATTCAGGCTTTGGGGATCCGGCACAGCTTTCCCGACTGGTTGGTGAGCCTATGGTGGGAGCGCCTGGGGCGGGTGGAAACGGAGCAGTTGTGTGCTTGGTTTAATCAGCCACCCCACCTGGATTTGCGGGTCAACCCACTGCGGGCAGATGTGAATAAAGTCATTCAAGCCTTGGCAGCAGCCGGGATCCCTGCCCTCCCCATCTCCGAGGTGCCGGGTGCCTTGCGACTTCAGGATCATGCTGGCGACATCACGGCCCTGCCCGGCTTTGCCCAGGGTTGGTGGAGCGTTCAAGATGCCAGTGCCCAGCAGGTGGTGCATTGCCTGGATCCCCAGCCAGGGGAGCGGGTGATCGACTGCTGCGCTGCTCCGGGCGGCAAGACCACCCAAATAGCCCAACACATGCAGGATCGGGGGGAAATCTGGGCTTTGGATCGCCACCCCCACCGTCTGCGGCGCCTGGAGGAAAATAGGCAGCGCCTGGGCTTGAGCTCAATCCGTCCCCTGGCCATCGACCTGTTATCCCTGAGCGCTGCCGCCGATCGCGTCAGCGGGACGGAGTCCTTACCCCCTGCCCCCTTGCCCCCCTGGCAGAGTGCTGACCGCGTACTGCTGGATGCCCCCTGCTCCGGCCTAGGCACCTTGCACCGCCATGCTGACGCTCGCTGGCGGCAGACTCCAGAGCGGATCCCTGAATTGGCCCACCTGCAAGCTCAGCTTCTGCAGGTGGCAGCCCGTTGGCTTAAGCCGGGCGGGGTGTTGGTGTACGCTACCTGCACGCTGCACCCTGCCGAAAACGAGGAGATCATTCAAGCCTTTCTCGACAGCCACCCCAATTGGGCTGCTGAAGGGGATCCCCTGCTCATCTGGCCCCACCGGCAGGATCGGGATGGATTTTTTATCCAACGGCTGCGTCGATACGGTTAAATAAACCTTCCATCGTGGTGCTTCCCAGGTGCTCCGAGCCATCAACCCTCAGCTTTCCTGAGGGAGAAAAGGATTATCTCCAAGCAAGAGACTGACTGTTGCCCCATGGTTTCTGATCGCGTTAGCGGGACGGAGTCCTTACTGCTGACCAGTCCGAAAAACCCCTGGATCCGCAAGTTGCGGCAGTTGCACCGCAGCAAAGGCCGGCGGGAACAGGGCGCCTTTTTGGTGGAGGGATCCCACCTCATCGAAGAAGCCCTGCGAGTTGGCTGGCCCCTGCAGGCTCTCTGCTACACGCTTGAGTGGGCTGAGCGTTACCCACAATTGCTGGCCAATCTGCCCAAGAGTCTACGGCGGCAGGCCGTCAGCTCAGAAGTCATGGCAGCGCTCTGTACCACCGAGTCTCCCGAAGGAGCTGTGGCCGTGGCCGTCAGTTGGCAGATTTCCTCTCCCCCCCTGTCCAAGTTACGTTTGGGCCTTGTGGTGGAAACGCTGCAAGATCCAGGCAATTTGGGATCCCTAATCCGAGTCGTGGCCGCCGCAGGAGCCGACGGCCTTTGGCTAAGCGCAGACAGCGTCGATCCCGAAAACCCCAAAGTCTTGCGGGCCTCTGCCGGCCAGTGGTTTCGCCGTCCGCCCCAAGTCGTGCCCGACCTAGCCGCCTGGATCCAGAGCTGCCGTTGCCACGGGATCCAAGTCTTGGCTGCTACCCTCTCCCCCACAGCAAACTGCTACTGGGATCAAGATCTCACCCGCCCTACCCTTTTTCTCCTGGGCAACGAAGGGGCTGGCCTGAGGGAAGCGACTATCCAACAGGCCGATGCCCAGGTGCGGATCCCGATGGCCGAGGGTGTCGAATCTCTGAACGTCGCTATGACGGGGGGGTTGTTGCTCTACGAGGCCCTGCGCCAGCGGCGATCTCGCTCAGGAAGCGCTCCCTGAACAGCTAGCTGCTCCCTCAGAACTCTTCCTCTACAAAGACCGCATCCTCATTCTCTTCCTGCTCTCCCTCCTCCATCGCTGCCGGCCGGCTGGCGGAAACCGTCACCCCCGCAGAAAGTTTCTCCCGCACAGCCGCTTCCACCTCCGCTAGGAGCTCTGGGTTTTCCTTCAAGTAGACAACCAGATTGTCCCTTCCTTGGGCAACATTTTCCTCCTTGTAGCTGTACCAAGAGCCGCGCCGCTTCAGAATGCCCATCTCCTCGGCCAGATCGATAATGCAGCCGATGTTGGAGATCCCTTGGCCGAAAATGATGTCAAATTCTGCCCGCCGGAAAGGGGGGGCAACTTTGTTTTTCACCACCTTGACCCGCGCTCGGATCCCGTATTCTTCCGCACCTTTTTTCAGGGTTTGAACGCGGCGAATATCTAGCCGCACCGACGCATAAAACTTAAGGGCATTGCCGCCGGTGGTGGTCTCCTGGGGGCCATAGCCTATGCCGCCAATTTTGGAGCGCAATTGGTTTAAGAAAAGAACGATGGATCCGGTTTTGCTGACATTTCCGGCAATCTTGCGCAGCGCTTGGCTCATCAGGCGCGCCTGCAATCCCACATGGGCATCTCCCATATCCCCTTCGATCTCAGCCCGGGGCACCAACGCTGCTACCGAGTCCACCACCACGATATCCACAGCTGCCGAGCGCACCAACTGATCGACAATCTCCAGGGCGGCCTCCCCCGTGTCCGGCTGGGAGATCAACAGGTTTTGAATATCAACCCCCAAAGCTGCTGCGTAAGTGGGATCCAGCGCATGTTCCGCATCCACAAAAGCTGCCGTTCCCCCTTGTTTTTGCACTTCGGCGATGGCATGTAGGGCAATTGAAGTTTTCCCAGAAGATTCCGGCCCAAAGACTTCGATAATCCGCCCTTTTGGGTAACCTCCGCCCAAGGCCAAGTCGAGGGTGATGGCCCCACTGGGTATGGTCTCCACCCGCATCTGGGTGGCATCTCCCAGGCGCATGATTGCCCCTTTGCCGAAATTCCGCTCGATCTGGCTTAACACCTGCTCCAGGGCTTTGCGTTTTTCTGACTTCAATTTGTCCGAGTCATCAGCAGTGTTCACAGCAGCGGCTTTCCGGGCCATAACCCGCATCCCCCCCAGGAGTCGTGGTGGAAAATCGAGCCTGCATTCTAACATTGTCGCCTTGCTCTGAGCGGATCCCTCTCCCTCCAACTGCAGTCAGCTCGTACCTTGCCTCGGTTCCTAACTCCCCTCTCCCTCTGGGAGAGGGGCTGGGGGTGAGGGCAGGTCTTCTGCATAGCCTTGCAGAGCGGGTAGAGTGGGCTAAAGGGATCTGCTCAGGAATGTCCCCACGGTCATGACTTTGGTCTTACAATCCCCCGGCCCGTTTGTGTTTAGTTGGGGGCCGCTCAGCCTGCGCTGGTATGGCTTATTGATCGGCCTGGCAATGGTGTTGGGCTTGCTCCTGGCTCGCCATCTGGCAGCTCGGCGTGGCCTTCCCCCCAGTTCCATGCCTGATCTGCTGGTGTGGTTGGTGGTTGGATCCCTGCCCTTTGCCCGTCTGTATTACGTGGTCTTTGAATGGGAGCGCTATCGAGATGGCCCTTGGTGGCAGGTCTTGGCCCTCTGGCAGGGGGGCATTGCCATTCACGGTGCCTTGATCGGCGGCAGTGCGGCGCTTTACCTGTTCGCCCGGCGGCACCAGCTGAGTTTTTGGTTGCTAGCCGATTGCCTTGTTCCCTCCCTCAGCCTTGGTCAGGGGATCGGACGTTGGGGCAACTTCTTCAACAACGAAGCCTACGGAAAGGTGTTGCCTCCGGATAGCCCTCTGTGGGTACAACTGCAGCTGCCTGATGGATCGCGCGTCCATCCCACTTTTTTGTACGAATCCCTCTGGAACTTTGGTCTCTTCGGGCTCCTGCTCTTTTTAAGCTACCGGCGCCAGCTTCCCCCCGGCACCCTCTTGGGCCTCTACCTGGTGGGGTACAGCCTGGGGCGCTTCTGGATCGAAGGCCTGCGCACCGATAGCCTCATGCTGGGATCCCTGCGGGTGGCGCAGGGGGTGAGCCTGTTGCTCATTGGAGCAGGCCTGGCCGCAATCTTGACAGCTCCCAAACGCGTTTCTGTTCACCCAAACGAGGCAACTTCCTCGCCTGGGATCCCCGCCCCAAAGGAGTTGTAAGCCATGGCCAGCGAACAGAATGAAGAGCTCTGGCAGCAAGCCTCCCCTCTGCTGCTGCCATCCGCCGCTGCTACCCAATCACTAGGGGCCCTCGTAGCTCAAGCCGCCCTTGGCTTCCTCGCCCCTTCAGGTCAACAAAAATCTCCCCCTCCCAGCCGCAGCCTCGGCTCCACTTCCGGCTTGGTCATTCTTCTCGAAGGTAATCTGGGCAGCGGCAAAACCACCTTTGTGCAGGGACTAGGGCAGGGCTTGGGGATCCCTGAACCCATCGACAGCCCCACCTTCGTGCTGGTGCAGGAATACCACACCGGACGGATCCCTCTTTTCCATTGCGATCTCTACCGCCTAGAGACCTCTTCTGCCGCTCGCGCCGGTGGGAAAGAATCCACACTCCTAGAAGACCTAGGGCTAGAAGAACTTTGGAGCCAAGGTGGGATCACCGCTATTGAGTGGCCCCAGTACCTCCGCCATCTGCCTGCGACCTACCTCTGGCTGCGCCTACAGCCCCATCCCCAGCAGGAAGGAGCCCGCCTTCTACACGTCAAGGGAAAGGGATCCCAGACTGGCCACCTTTGGCAGCAAGTTCTTTCTCAATTCACTCAGCAAAACCTCGAAGAAGGGATCCACTTCTCCTCCTGAAAGTACTTGAAAGCAGAAGAAAAAGTTGAGATCCCAAAAGACTTATGGTCATTTCGATTCCAACTAGGACACTGCACCCGCGCCTAAAACGTTGAATGTACGGAGCCAGAAGGCTCTTCTCAGCAGTTCAGTCGCTTCACCCCAGCCTAAAACGACTATAAGCTCAAGGCAAACAGCCAGAATTCAGCCAAAAGTCATCCTCAGGCCAAATCAAACAGCAGCACCTCAGCCCCTTCTTCACTGAAAAGGTTGAGCTCGCTTTCCCTAGCAATAGCCACGCCATCTCCTTCTCGCAAAAACAAGCCATCCAGGGTCACATCGCCCCGAGCTATCTGCAGCCATCCGTAGCGCTTCTCATCCAAGTGTCGGTGAATGGTGCGTCCCGGCTCAATCAACCCCGCATAGAGATTCACATCCTGATGCACAATCACGGATCCCTGGCGCCCATCTCGAGAGGCAACTAAACAAAACTCATTGGGATGCTCTGTCAAACCCGTCGCTTTTTGTTCATAGCTGGGCTGCAGGTTTTCCTGCTCCGGCAAAATCCAAATTTGCAGCAGATGAACCTCCTCATCTGCCGAGTGGTTGTACTCGCTGTGCCAGATCCCTGTGCCTGCCGTCATCCGTTGAATTTCACCAGGACGAATCACAGATCCCGTGCCCAAGCTGTCTTTATGCTCAAGGATCCCTTCCAAAACATAGGTAACGATCTCCATGTCCCGGTGCCCATGGGTCGGAAAGCCAGCACTCGGGCTGATTCGGTCATCGTTAATCACCCGCAAAGCCCGGAAGCCCATGTAGCGAGGGTCGTAGTACTCTCCAAAAGAAAATGAGTGGTAAGTATCAAGCCAACTGAGCTTGACATGACCCCTCTCTTCCCGCTTGCGCAAAGTCAGCATCACAGTTTCTCCGAAACCTGACCCTCGCAACCATCTTATTAACTCTGCAGTCAGAATGTCAATATTCAAACAGTTTTATTTCTTCTTTTCCCTGCTATTCTCGCCAAAAACTTGCCAAAAATTTTGGGTTGGATATCTTGACGGGGTGGTGGGGGTGGGGATAGGGTAGTAAAGCGCCACAAGGCCACCCAGCCCCGGCGCCCCAGAACCT
>NZ_JBSSCH010000023.1:0-29139 GCF_054059615.1 Thermostichus sp. OS-CIW-33 | reverse complement strand
GCGGCACTCCAACGCAAAGCCAGTAAGGGCACACGCAGTTCGCGGCGCAGATGCAGAGAACTGTTGCAACGGCTGTCTGGCAAGGAGAGACGCTTCCAAACGTGGGTCAATCATCGCATCTCCAAAGCTATTGTCTCTAGGGCAAAAGCTACCGACAGCGCTCTTGCTCTGGAAGACCTGACAGGGATCCGGGAAAGGGTCAATCAACAGCCACGCAGCAAAGCCGAACGGCGCAGAACCAACAGTTGGGCGTTCTACCAGCTACGCCAGTTTCTGGAATACAAGGCGAGGGTTGCAGGGGTTTCTCTGATTCTTGTGCCGCCTGCTTACACGTCGCAGACCTGCCACAAGTGTTTGCACATCCATCCCGACCCTGCGCAATCCTACCGCAGTGGCAAGTCGTTCAAGTGCGGGCACTGTGGATGGGAAGGGGATGCGGATTTGAATGGTGCGAATGTGATTGCGCTCTTGGGGGCTGTCGTAAACCAGCCTAGAGGTTCGGGCTTGTTTTGTTCTCTGGTAGAGCAGAACAGGCTCAGGGCTACTGAAAGCCCGCTCCGTACCGCTTAGCGGTCGGAGCCGGGTAGTTTACGATAGATCTGTCTATCCTCTGGCCGAGGCGGCCAAAGCAGAGTTCATGATCGGCCAGAACCAGTGGGGCCGCATCAGGATGACAGTGTCGATGACGTGGATGATGCCGTTATCGGCTTCGATGTCCGCTTGGATAACGGTGGCGTTATTGACCTCGAAAACGTCCCCTTCAATCAACAAGTCGATGGGGGATCCCTCTACCGAGCCCACACTTTGGTACTTGGCCAAATCTGCCTTTTTCAAGCGGCCGGGCACCACGTGGTAACACAGGATGCGAGTCAGTTGGGGGATATTTTGCACCAGGGTGGTGATGGTGCCAGGAGGCAGCTTGGCAAAAGCCGCATCGGTGGGGGCAAAAACGGTAAAGGGGCCAGGGCTTCTGAGAGTGTCTACCAGGTTTGCCGCTTTAACGGCAGTTACCAAGGTGGAAAAGCCCTCAGCAGAGACGGCAATATCGACAATATCGGGCATGGCCGGGATCCTTTTGCTGTGAAGTTGTTGCTAACTGGATTGCTGCTCGAAAGGCTTTGGGATCATTAAAGTTGCCACGGGCTAGCGATAATTCTGATCCTGAATGTAGGCGAGGCGAGCTGCTTCCCGGATCCCATATTCCGGTCGGGTGAAGCGATTGAGTTGTCCCTCAAAATAACGGCGGTTCATCATCAAGTGCCGTGGATTTGGATCATCAAGGGGATACAAGAAAGCGGCCCTTCCCGCCTGAATCACGGCTGAGGTGACGTTGTACATGGAGCGCTGGAAGCTAACCCCCAATTGAATCAGCATGTCCTCTTCGCCGCGGCAATGCTTGCGATAATACTCCACCAAATACTGGGGCAAAAAGTGGTACATATCCTGGTGCAAGAGCGTGGGCGGGATCCCGGCGGTGCCCACCGGAAACTTATCGGCGTAGAGGATCCCGTAGTGGAAGTCCAACTGGTTGGTGGGAACTTCGTTGGCCTGGGCGTTGTAGGACTTAGTGCCGCGGAAAGGAGAGGTGCGATAAAACACGGCCTCTACATAGGGGAAGGCAGCCTCATATAGCCAGGTGAATCCTTTGGATTTGGGCACAATATCGTACCATTCTCCCCGAATACGCACGCGGTGGTAGATGGGTCGTCCGGCAATGGCGAAGATCCCGTTGACCAGAAAGTTCATCGCCTCCGGCACGCTGGTAATTTTGCCTTCATCGTAGAGATCGCTCATCTCAAAAAAGACCGGAGCCATCACCTCCCAAAACAGGCCCAACACCGAGTACATGGTGGCCTGGCGGCACAGCTCCAAAAACATATCGGGGAAGAGCTTGTATAGCCCCATCAACAAGGGGTTGCCCTGGCAATAGGCGCGGATGGCGCGGTCGGCATTTTGCTTGTATTCTTCGGAATCCATGTAGGGATCCAGCAAGCCCCCCATATCCCGGTGCCAGAGCATGGCCCGCATACATTCTTCGGCAAATTCCATGTTGATGCGGTCATGCCAGAGGTGATGCAAAATCCTGGGCAGCTTGCGCTTCAGCTCCCCCTTTTCCATAAACTCCAGCAGCTCGGGATGGGCCGTAGCCTGGCCTCGCCAAATGCGCAAATCCGCGTTATCCCCCGCGTAGTGGTTGGCCAGCTTCAGATACTCTTCAGGAATGATGAACTTGAAAAAAGGCAAGGGATCCACAAACACCTGCTCGGCAATGTAGAGCAGATCCCGCCAGTAGAAATCCATTGGCACGGCATAGGCTTTGTAGAGGCCGATAATTTGCATCAGGTTTTCCGGCGTATCCGGCAGCATGGATCCCCCTGCCTCCAGGCGGTGGACTATATCCGCAAAAGGATGGGTAGAAGGGGGCAGCTTGCGGGCTGTGAGGGTTGTCGTCATAGAAGAAGTCTCCAACTCTTCAAAAGTTCTGGCTCCTTGAGGTCATTCCCTGGGATCTCAATTCCTGGAAGTTTCCCGATTGCCTTGATCTGCTCCAGAGAAGGCAGCCCAGCTCCCTAGGGAGAATCGGCAAGATCGCCAGCCGAGGCCAGGATAAGCGTTTGCGCTTGAGCCACCTGGGTGGATAGGGTAAAGGCCAACGGTTGCGGCCATTTCACCAGGTTCATGGGCTGGATCCCAAACCAAACGATCAAGGCCGTCAAAATCAGCCCCGGGATCCGCTCCCAGCCATGCACGCGCGGGTAGTAGGCGGTGCGGTTGTCCAACCTGCCAAAGCAGGTGCGGTTTAGCAAAATCACGAAGTACACCGCCGTCAAACCGGTGCCACAGATGCTGATCAAAGTCGGCAAAGGAAAATCCTGATAGCTGCCCTGGAAGATCAAAAACTCCGCCACAAAGCCCACCAGGCCAGGGATCCCGGCGCTGGCCATCCCCCCCAAGATGAGCAGGGCGCTCACCGTGGGCAAGCCCCGCAAGGGGTTGAGCAGGCCGTTGAGTACGTTCAGATCCCGCGTTCCCACTTTGCGCTCCACCAAGCCCACCAGATCAAACAGCAGCGCCAAGATGAGACCATGGGAGACCATCTGCACCATCGCCCCGGTCAGGCTAATGGGGGTGGCTGCCGCCATGCCCAGCAAGATGTAGCCCATATGGCCAATGGAGCTGTAGGCCACCATGCGCTTGATGTCTTTTTGGGCGATGGCTGCCAAAGCCCCGGACAACACGGCAATGGCTCCCCACCAGGCTAGGATCCCGCCCAGGTCGGCCCAAGCTTGAGGAAACAACTGCAGCCCAAAGCGAAACAGACCGTACGTGCCTAACTTGGAGAGGATCCCTCCCAGGAGGATGGCCACTGGCGGCGACGACTCCCCGTATGCATCAGGCAACCAGGTGTGGAAGGGGATCAGCGGCATCTTAATGCCGAAAGCCACGATCAAGGCCAACAGCGTCAAGGTCTGGGCAACAGGGCTGAGAGAGGTGATGCGGATCTCCAGCAGCTCAAAGCTATGGGGATCCCCCAGCCAGTAGATGGCCAAAAAGGCCCCCAACAGAAAGATGGCGGAAACGGCGGTGTAAATCAAAAACTTGATGGCAGCATAATCCCGCTTGGGGCTGCCCCAAATGGAGATGAGCAGGTAGATCGGGATCAGCACCAGCTCGTAAAACAAGAAGAACAAAAGCAGGTTCTGGGCAACAAAAGCCCCGTTGACCGACCCGCTCATGAACAAAATGCAGCCGTATAAGAGGTTGGGCCGCTTCACCTCTGGCTCAGCTGTCAGCACCGCAATCAGCGTGAGCAGCCCATTCAAAGCCACCATCAGCAGGGAAAACCCGTCCAGGCCCAGGGAGTAGCTCAGCCCAATTGCCGGGATCCAATCCCACCGCTGCACCCACTGCAGCCCTTCCGCTTGCAGGTCAAAGTTGGCAAACAGCAGCAGCGAGATCCCCAGCAGGATCCCGGCCAAGGCCACCGCCAGCTTTCGCCCCCCCAAGCCTAAGAACAGGAGCAGGGATCCCAAGATCGGCAACACAATCAAGGCACTCAGCATGGTCTTTTCCCTCTTTATCTAAGGACTCCGTCCCGCTACCTTGCCCAAGCCTAGAGAATCAGCCAGCCCAGCAGGGCCACCCCCACCACAATCGTCAGCACGTAGGCTTGCAACTGGCCAGAGGTGGTGTATTTCAAAACCTGTCCACCCGCCAATACCGCCAAGCTGGTCAAATTTACCAAGCCGTCTACCACATAGCGGTCGAACAAGGCTGTAACCTCAGAGATGATGCGTACCGCAAACACCACACTGGCCCGGTAGAGCTTGGGGGTGTAGAAGTCGTTGGCCAACAAATCCTGCCAGTCGGCCAAGAAGGCCCAGTCCACCGGCTGCCGCTGCGGACGCAGATACAGCCAGGCTCCCAAGGCAATGCCTGTCAAGCTGGAGCCCGTCATTACCCCAACAGGGATCCCTTCCAGAGCGGGAATCAGACCTAGTGCCGATAGGATCATGGGCATGTGCAGCGTTACCCCCATCATGGCGGTGCTGGGCAACATCATCGGCCAATGCACCTCTGGCGAGCGCTCGCTCATCTGCTGCGGTTTGCCCCCCCAAACAAGGCCAAATACCCGCGTTAGCCCCAGCGCCGTCACCGCATTGGTAACCAGCACAACTGCCGCCCACAACCCCTGCCCCGGTTGCACCAACTGCTGCCAGAGATCCGTCAGCACCCAAAAGGAGCCGAAGGGAGGCAAAGCGATGATTCCAGCCATCCCGGTCAAGAAGCACAGCCCCGAGATAGGGCGCCGCGACCACAAGCCTCCTAGATAGCGCAGATCCTGGGTAATGCTGTTCCAGATCACCATGCCCAGCGCCATCACCAACAGGGCCATCGCGGGCGCATAGGTCAGCAGCAACCCATAGGCTTGCTGGGGATGACCGGTGCCCACCGCCACAAAGATCAAGCCCATGTAGGCGCTCACCAGATAAGACAGGGCCCGCTTGGCATCGATCTGGGCCAAGGCCACTAGGGATCCCCCCACCGCCGTCAAGCTGCCGATAGTCAGCATCACCTTCAGCACCGTTGGGGAAAGCTCGTAGAGGGGTTGCAGGCGAATCAACACCCAGGCCCCTGTGCCCACCACCACCGCATTGCGCAAGATCGTCGAGGGGATCGGCCCTTCCATCGCCTCATCCAGCCACAGGTGCAGAGGAAATTGGGCACACTTGCCTACGGGGCCGGCCAGCAACCCCAGCCCTACCAGGGCCAGCAGGGTGGGATCCACAGTGACAGATCCTGCCTGCACCGCCTCAGCCCAAGCCGCCAAATCCTCAAACTCCCAGGAGCCGGTCAGGGGATAGATGGCGATTACCCCCATCAAGAGCAACAGGTCGCCGATGCGCTTGGTTAAAAAAGCATCCCGCGCTCCCGTCACCACCAGCGATTGGTTGAACCAAAAGCCCACCAACAGGTAAGTGCCCAGGGTCAAAATCTCCAGGATCACGTAGCTGAAAAAGAGGGAGTCGCACAAAGCCAAGGCACACATCCCCCCCTCAAACAGGCCCAGCAGGGAGAAAAACCGCGCCCAGCCCCAGTCCATTTCCATGTAGCCAAAGCCGTAGATCTGGGCCACCAGGTTCAGACCCGTCACCACAGCGCAGGCCCCCAGAGTTACCGATGACACCTGCAGCGGCAGCTCTAACATCAGATCCCCCACCTGCAGCCAAGGCAACCGAATGACCTGCGCCGGCTGATCCCAAATCGCCACCAGCGCTCCCACACTGTGAAGGAAAGCCACTAAGGTCAGCAGGGCATTCAAATAACCTGCCGGACGTGGTCCCGTGCGCCGGGTGATTCCTGGGGACCAGATCAGCGCTCCCGCCCACGCCACCAAAGCGTAGAGGGGAATCAGCCATGCAGTTGTGACCAGCCCGTTCAAGCTCATAATCCTCCTTCGGCCAGGGATCTTGGCCAAACTGGAACACTTGCTGAGATCCTGTAAAAAATCTTAAGCAGCATCTTAGCTGCAAATTAGGATAGATAAAAATTGAACTTCTCGATGAGATCTATAGACAAAAGTCTATACCTTAGCAAGGGGCAACAGAGGTTACTCTCTTGTTGTCACCACCTCACTCTCTAAAGCGTAGATGGGAATAAACTCCTTGGGAACTCAGGATCCCCGGCTGCGCAGATACCGTGAATGGCTCTAGGACATCCCCGAAGTTCTGCTGCCCTACTTCCGGTCTTCGATAGGCTAACGCAAGCAGGATCCCATTCACCTCTTCATCCCAAGGCTACCATCGTAAGTCCCTGTGAAATTGCCAAGAAGATGAAGATTGAGAACAACGACCTAGAAGGGCGTTTTGACTTTAGGTTGCTTGACCTTCAGCTCGCGAATCCGTTTCAACATCTTCTGGAAATACTCCGCCAGGTAGTCCTCAAGAGAGGTCAGAGAGGCCAGTTCAATCCCCAGGGTTTCGCATACAGGCGTCATATCGGCGTGCATGGGTTCTTTGGCCGCGATCACCTCCACAAACGCCAGCCGGTCGGCAATGTTCCAGCTCCACTGAAAAAACTGCGCCACCTTGCGCGCCCCTCTCAGCAGTCCCAGCGGCATGGTGCTGACTTTGGCCTTTTTGCCGGAGAGCTGCTCGCACAAGGCAATGACTTCTCGAGCCGTCCAAGCCTTGGGCCCCACCAAGGGAAAGATTTGCTGCTTGGCAGCTTCTACAGTGAGAGCTCGCACCGCAAACCGGGCTGCATCTAGGGTGTCTAGGTAGGCCGTTGGCATGCCCTCGCCGGTTACCCAGACGATTTGTTCTTCCAAGATGGGGATGGCGTACTGGCCAATCAACCCCTGCATAAAGCCCGCTGGCCGGAAAATGGTGTAGGGCATCTGGGATCCGATCAAATACTTCTCAATGTGATGCTTGAAATTCATCAGGGGCACATTGGGATACTCGTGGTGGGCGCCCATGATGGAGAAAAAGATAAAATGCCCTACCTGGGCAGCCCGTGCCGCATTGATCAGGGCAACCTTGCCATCCCAGTCCACCTGACGGGCGCTGAGGGTGTCGGTCACCCGCACCGTAGCACAGTCGAGCACCGCCTCGATGTCTTCCATCGCGGAGTTGAGGGTGCTGGGCTGAAGCAGGTTTCCCACCTTCAGGTGAGCGCCCCATTCACTTAAGAAAGCAGCCTTTGCCGGATTTCGCACCAGACAGGTAACTTGGTGTCCCTCTTCGATGGCTCGGCGTACCACTTGACGGCCCAGCGTTCCCGTCGCCCCCACAACCAGCACGTTCATAAAATTATCATTTCTTAACCTTAGGCTTAGTCTATCAGACCAGCGCAACTCCCGACACAACCTTAGAGGCAGCAACAAACCAATGGGGATCCTCTGCCAAGCCGGCTTTGAGGGATCCCCAAAGTTGGGTACTGAAGCGTCTAGCTGGCCAGCTCGTTCATGCGTTGCGCCAGGGTAAAGTCCAGTTCTGTAATGCCCCCGGCATCGTGGGTGGTGAGATCCACCCGCACGCGGTTGTAGACATTGCTCCATTCGGGGTGGTGCCCCATGCTCTCGGCCACCAAGGCCACACTGCTCATCCAGCCAAAGGCTTCGACAAAGGAGCGAAACTGAAATTGACGATGCAGCTTCCCATCCTGCAAAGACCAGCCCGGCAGATTTTCCAGCTTGGCTTGGACCTCAGCTTCACTGAGTTTGACAGGTCTGGACATGGGCTTTCCCTCCAGTCTTTACCACCGCTTTCATCAAAAGAGCAACTGAGAGCGGATCCCAGCTTATTTACAAAACTTCATAACCTTTTGGTTCTGCCACGCCAGCGGCGCCGAGGGGTTTGTACAGCCAGTAGCCTTGCACGGAGAAATGGGCCCGCTTGTAGAAATTGAGGGCAGCCTGGTTATGGCGATAAACCTGCAGGGTGATGGCCGCCAGCTGCTGCTGGGATCCCCAGCGTTCCACCTGTTGCATCAAAGCTCTGCCCAGGCCCTGCCGGCGATGGGCGGGATCCACCCAGAGCAAAAAGACGTAGGCCACCCGCCGATGGGTGGCTTGATCTGTGGAGATGCCGGCCCAAACACAGCCCACCGGCTCCCCTGTTTCTTCCTTGAGGATCCACCAGCAGGGGGTGCGGGGTGGGTCGAAGAGGCGATCCAGCGTCTCTTCTAGGTGATCCCAGTTGCTTTGCTCTGGAAAAGATTCCTGCAACGTGGCCTGCAATCCTCGTCTCACCCAGGGCCGATCCCAGGCTGAACCGATGCGCCAACGATAACCCACAGGCAAAGGGATCCCTTGTTCAGCCATCCTCAGGGGTTTGCAGAAAGGGCCACAGGCGTCGCTTCTTCTAGGGGGGCAGGCTGGGCCATATCCTCCGGCAGAAACGAGCGAATGCTCACCACCACCAGGGTAAACAGAAACACCAGCAGGATGAGAGCGGGAAAGATATATTGCCGCAGGATGCTCATATTTCTACATAATCATTTCAAGTTTCTACAGCATAGCGTGCAGGGAGGGATCCCTGGGCACCCTTTCGGATCATCCTCATCTCAATCCCTATCAACTGACCCTGGGGGATCCCATGCGTTAATAAGGTGAGAAAGTGTAGCCTATGATTCCAAAGTCAGGTCAGCTGTGCATTAAGGTCGAGCGTAGTTGTGGGTCATCACTCAACTGCCCAACCTGATCCCACTGCTGCGCGACGCGAGCGGAGAATCCATGAGCACCCCCAATCGCCCCTCGAAGACCCTTGGGATCCCTCCCAATGCTTGGGCCGTGAATGCCGAAATGGCCGACCTCACCCGTCCGCCCTTGGATCCCCGGCCCATCCTGCTACCCACCTCCAGCAAAACCCTGCGCTTGGATCTGGCCAAGGCGGCGTTGTTGGTGATCGACATGCAAAACGACTTTTGTCATCCCGACGGTTGGCTGGCCAGCATTGGCGTCGATGTTACACCTGCACGGGCTCCCATCGGCCCTCTAAAAGCCCTGCTGCCCCGCCTGCGACAAGCTCAAGTGCCGATTGTGTGGGTGAACTGGGGCAATCGCCCTGACTTGCTCAACATCAGCGCCGGCTTGCGACATGTGTACAACCCCACCGGAGAGGGAGTAGGGCTGGGGGATCCCTTGCCTAAGAACGGGTCTTTGGTCCTCACGCGGGGCAGTTGGGGCGCTGCTGTGGTGGAGGAACTGGAGGTCAAGCCCGAGGATATCTGGGTGGATAAGTTCCGCATGAGCGGCTTTTGGGATACCCCTCTCGATAGCATTCTCAGAAACCTGGGGCGCACCACCCTCTTTTTTGCCGGCGTGAACATCGACCAGTGCGTCATGACCACGCTGCAAGATGCCAATTTCCTCGGCTACGACTGCATTTTGCTGGAAGACTGCGCCGCCACCACCTCTCCTGAATACTGTTTGCTAGCTACCCTCTACAACGTCAAGCAGTGCTTTGGCTTTGTCGCCTCCTCCTCAGATTTGCTCGCGGCTCTCCCCTGTTAGCACTTGCCCAATATTCACCCCTCATCTCTTGAGCGGAGGATCCGGATGCAAACGCTTTCCCGCTGCGTGATTCCAATTGTTAAAACCCCTGCCGATTATCAGGCTTTTCGCATCAGCCCCCACGATACCAATCGCCTGGCCATTGTGTTTGATCCTTCTCATGCTCAGATTTCTCTGACTTTTTGTGTGGAGATCTTCGATGAGGGAGGCAAAACCCCTCCAAATCGCCATCAAATGGCTGTGGAAATGTTTTTTGTTCTCAAGGGGGAAGGCCTGGCCATTTGCGATGGAAAAGCGGCCCCCATCAAAACTGGAGATAGCATTCTGGTACCGCCGACCGGTGTACATGAAATCCACAATACCGGCCCAGGCCGCCTCTACGCCCTCTGCTTCATGGTGCCCAACGAAGATTTTGCCGAGCTCATCCGCTCCGGCACTCCTGCGGACTTGGATGAGGAGGATTTGCAGGTGCTGTCGGGGGGCTGGAGAAGGGCATTTGCTGAGGCTTAGGCCTCAATGGCTCTGGGAGCTGTAGAGGTTGGAAGTCAGGGGTACTCCGACAAATCTTTTCCCAGGGTCTCTGTTTCCATAAATCCATAAAAGCCATAAAAGAGGGGTCTGGAGGGGGCTGCGTTTGCGCCAGCAGGCCGGAGATCCAGCAGGCCGGAGATCAAGGGCAATACCAGGGAAGGGGCTCAAACTCTGGTGGGAGTTTCTCCCTCTCATAAGGGCTTCTGTTTTATCTTAGGAAGAATCCACCCAGGGATCCCTTAGGTTGTCCTTGGTTGGTATCCCTTTGGCAAGACTTGCTAGCCCAACCCAGACCATGCTGCCCGTTCGTCCCCGCGAAACTGTTTCCATGTTCACCCGCGACGGGATCCAACTGGACGCGGATGTCTATCGCCCGCAAGGGGAGGGGAGCTACCCGGTTTTGCTGATGCGGCAGCCCTATGGGCGGGCCATTGCCTCGACGGTGGTGTATGCCCATCCCAGGTGGTATGCGGCCCAGGGGTACATTGTGGTCATCCAGGATGTGCGCGGACGGGGAACTTCCAAGGGATCCTTCTACCCTTTCCGCCATGAGGTGGAAGACGGGTTTGACGCCGTCAATTGGGCGGCTGCCTTGCCGGGGAGCAACGGCGTAGTGGGCATGTACGGCTTCTCTTATCAGGGCATGACCCAGCTGTATGCGGCTTCTACCCGTCCCAGCGCCTTGAAGGCCATCTGCCCGGCGATGCTGCCTTACGATCTCTATGCCGATGCCGCTTACCCAGGGGGGGCCTTTGCCTTCTACAACAACCTCAGTTGGGCCTTGCAACTGGAGACCGAAGGGGCGCGTCTCAGGGGGGATGCCAATGCCTACCAAGCGCTTTTGAAAGCTGCCCGCAATCTCCCCCTCTACGACCCTATCCCCCTCAAGCCGGGGGTGTTGCAGCAGTATGCCCCCCAATCCTATTACTTCGACTGGCTGGAGCACAGCGAGCCGGATGAATACTGGCGCAAGCTCTCTCCCCGTCTAGAGGTGGTGGATCTGCCGATGCTACACATTGCCGGCTGGTTTGACAGCTACCTGAGTGGTAGCCTGCGCCTCTACAAGGAAATGAGCGCCCGCAGCCAGAACCCTCAATACCTGATCATCGGCCCTTGGATCCATCTCCCTTGGGGGCGCAAAGTGGGGGCGTTGGACTTTGGCCCAGAGGCTGTCAGCCCCATCGATCGCCTGCAGGTGCGCTGGTTTGACCAGTTCCTCAAAGGCAAAGATACAGGGATCCTCCAGGAGCCGCCGGTACGCCTGTTCGAGATGGGATCCAACCGCTGGCGCGGCTTTGATGCTTGGCCTACCCCTGAGCCAAAAGCTTTTTACCTACACAGCACCGGCTTGGCTGCCCTTTCAGAAGCAGAGGGATCCCTTCGCCCTGAACCCTCGCCGACGCAACAATCGGATACCTTTGTTCACGATCCCTGGCGACCGGTGCCGGCCTTGGGGGGCCACCTAGTTCAGCCTGCCGGGCCGCAAGAGCGCTCCGCCCTCGACTGCCGCACCGATGTCCTGACCTATACCACTCCGCCGCTGCAAGCCGAGCTGGTTCTGGTCGGGGACATTGCTGTGGAGGTGTACGCGGAGGCCGACAGCCCCAGTTTCGATCTTTGCGCTGTGCTCTCGGTGGTAAGGCCCGATGGGCAGGTGTATAACTTTTCCCAAGGCTATTGTCGCCTACGGGATCCCCAGCCCAGTACCCCCATTCTGATTCCCTGTCAGCCCACCTGTATTCGCATTCCTTGCGGTCATGCTCTGCGCCTCAGCCTTAGCGCGGCTTGTTTTCCGGCCTATCCTGTCAACACAGGCACGGGAATGCGGGAAGAGCGGCTGATTGAGGCCCGCATTCTCACCATCACTCTCCGCAGCGGTGGCGAGACGCCTTCGCGGCTGCACCTGCCCATGGCTTGAAGCCAAGAAGAGACCAAGCTTCGGGATCCCGTTCGCAATCCCCGCTTACAAAGAGACACCAAACGTTAGGATAGAAACAGGCAGGGCAAGGGAACACCATGTTGCAAGACCCAAAGTTGATCCGGCACTATCAGGCTTTGACCGATGCTCTGGTGGATACCTGGCAGCGGGGCTACCGGCGCACCGATGAGCTACGTCTGCTGGTGGATGGCTACCTGCTGGCCCTGCGAACTGGCAAACAATTGGAGCCCTTTGAGATCTATCGCATTGAAGACGAGGTCAACCGCTTCCTCTACGATCCGTCCAACTTCATAGATCCGGAATTGGAGCCAGAGGCGGAGCCGATGCGGGGTTACTGAGTTCCGGTTTTACGGAACATCTTGCGCCTGGTAAGCTGATAGGAATTGATTCCTCTCAGATTCCAGTCCTATCGCATCAGCGGGACGGAGTCCTATGGCGGTTTGGGATAGGGTGATGACCTCCCGGCATCTGCCCCTGCTGGGATCTGGCTTGGGCTTGGGGGTAGCCCTGATCCTCTGGTACGGGGTGTTTGGCTACCACGTGCTGCAGATTGGCCTCTGGCTGCTGAGCATCCTGCTGGTGGGGTTGTATTGGGCGCAGTTTTCCCCGGCTCAACCCCCTTGGGATCCGACGCGGCTGCGCTGGCAACAGGAGCTGTTGCACCTGGGGCTGTTGGTGTTGGTCTTTGCCCCGATCTACCTCTACGACCTGCCCAACATCCCTTTTCAGATCAATACTGACGAGATTGTGATCACCTCCATGGCCCGTCGCGCCTCAGGGGTGCGCTATCCCGACATCTTTGGGCTGATGCCGGAGTACTTTTATTTCCCCCGCTTCATGTTCAGCCTCTTCGGCGGCCTGACGCGGCTGATGGGGGGAGTCACGCTGCTCAATGTGCGCACGGTACATGCCGCCTTCGGGGTCGTCACCATTCTGGTGGCCTACGGGTTTTTTCGGGCATTTTGGGGATCCCGGCTGGCTTTGGCGGGGGCGGCCCTCTTGGGATCCAACCATGCCCTGCTGGCTATTAGCCGTATGGCGATGCGGGAAAACCTCATTGTCTTGGTAGAGTGTGCAGCCTTGGCCTTGATCTTGAAGGGGGTGCGGGAGAAAAACCCCCTGCTGCTCTATCTGGGGGGAGGGGCGGCGGGCTTCTCTCTGTACGGCTATTTGCCGGGGCGGGTGGTGATCCTGTTGGGGCTGTTGTTTGGAGTTCTGTACTTGCTCTTGGGGCAGGCAGATCTCAAAGATGGGCAAGCCAATCCGGTTTGGGCATTGGCCAAGCTGACAGTGCCGGCGGCGTTGGGTTTTTTTCTGGTGGCTGGGCCCATTCTGGTGGCTACGGTCACAGCACCCGCGGTGAGCGCGGAGTACTCTCGCCAACAATTTCTCTTTTTCCCGGAGGGGCGGGCCCTACAGCAGATGTGGGTGAATGCGGCTACCCCGGAGGAGGCGGTCTGGCGCAACATCTTCAACGGCCTCAGCATGTTCAACGACCGCAGCCAACACGACCGAGGCTACATCTATCCCAACTATGGCCACGCTTTTGTGGATCCCTTGACGGGGATTTTGATCTGGCTGGGGCTGGGATCCGGCCTCTACCGCCTTTTCAAGAAGCGCAGCCAACCCCACGACTGGCTGTGTATCGGCAGTTTCCTGTTTCTTTACTTGCTCTTTAGCTTTGCCATCACCAAAGCCCCCAACTACACCCGCCTGCTGGTCATTCTGCCCTTCGTGGCCTACCTCACCCTAGAAGGGATCCAGGTGCTCCTGCGGGCGCTGAGCGGTCTTCTGGAGTGGGCAGGATCTCAGGCAAGAGGTTGGTTGCTAGCGGTGGCGATGGGGGGCGCGATCCTGGCGATTGGGGGATGGAACTTGGCAATCTTCGGAGATTTTGTCTTCAAGGGCTGGACTCAAGGCAATGATGTGGGGGCCACCGGGCGCTATGTGGCAGCTCGCCAAATGGATCCCGACTACCGCTTCTATCTGGCGGCTAGCACTGCCTACCCCTATTTCAGCTGGGGAGAGCCTATCTACTGGCAAAGTTGGATTCAATTTTTTGCTGGGCCGGAGCAGGAGGTGAAGGTTTTTTCCCCAGAGACGTTGCCCGGCCAAGACCTAGAACCGCCGTTTACCCTGTTCATGAACAAGTGGGTATGGGATCAGCAGGGGGCAGAACTGCAACGGCGTTTTCCCAGCGGACGGTTGCACCGGATCCCTGCTGAGCGAGGTCTGTGGGCCTTTGAGGTGGTGGATCCCTAGAGCTCCCCCCCTGGTTTGGCCAACCCACTGTTCGCGGGACGGAGTCCTTTCGCGTCAGCGGGACGGAGTCCTTTCTTTTTACCAGGCTAAAAGTAGCTGAAAGCACACTACGCAGATCCAGAGCCGCCAACAGTAGAAGAAGTAGAAGAAGATAGCGTTCCAGGGATCCCAGACGTGCGTTTTGATGCCTACGACCCGGGCGAGGGGTTTTACGACGAGCTGTTTTTGGGGCGTAACCAGCCCCGTCCTGAGGCGATCCCGCTGATTGAGCGCATTCATTCTCTGGAAGAAGGGGAACTGCAGCAGCGGCAAGCGGCGGCGCAGGCGGCCCTCTTTCAAATGGGGGTGACCTTCAACGTCTATGGCGATAGCCAGGGCACGGAGCGAATTTTCCCCTTTGACATCATTCCCCGCATCGTCTCGGCTTCCGAGTGGCAGCGGCTGGAGAAGGGTCTCAAGCAGCGCATCCACGCCCTCAACCTGTTCATCGACGATGTCTATCACGACCAGAAGATCCTTAAGGATGGGGTGATCCCTGCCGAGCTGATCGAGACGGCCAAGGGATTTCTGCGGCCCTGTGTGGGGCTCAACCCACCGGGGAGAATTTGGTGCCACGTCACCGGCACCGACTTGGTGCGGGATCGGGACGGGACTTGGTACGTGTTGGAAGATAACCTGCGCTGTCCGTCGGGAATCTCTTATGTGCTGGAAAATCGGCGGGTGATGAAAAGCACCTTTCCCTCCCTGTTCAACACCATGGGGATCCGCCCGGTGGACGACTACCCTAGCCATTTGTTGGATACTCTGCTTAACCTGGCGCCGCCGCAACTGGCCAATCCAACGGTGGTGGTGCTCACCCCCGGCATCTACAACTCCGCCTACTTCGAGCATTCTTTCCTCGCCCAGCAGATGGGGGTGGAGCTGGTGGAAGGACGGGATCTGGTGGTGGCAGATGGCTATTTGCAAATGCGCACCACCAAGGGGCTGCAGCGGGTGGATGTGATCTACCGCCGCATCGACGATGACTTCATCGATCCCCTTGCTTTTCGCCCTGATTCCCTCTTGGGGGTACCCGGCCTGTTTGAGGTCTACCGGTCGGGGCGGCTGGCGATCGCCAACGCTTTGGGAACGGGGGTGGCGGACGACAAGGTGATCTACGCCTATGTGCCCCAGATGATCCGCTACTACCTGGGAGAAGAGGCCATTTTGCCCAACGTGCCCACCTACCTCTGCTGGGATCCTAAGGATCAGGCGTACGTACTGGAAAACCTGGACAAGCTGGTGGTGAAGGCAGCCAACGAGTCAGGCGGCTATGGCATGCTGATGGGATCCCAGGCTACACCGGCAGAGCGGTCTGCTTTTGCTGAGAAAATCCGCGCCCAGCCGCGCAACTACATCGCCCAACCCACCCTGTGCCTTTCTCGCGTGCCCACCTTGGTGGATCGGGGAGAAGGCCCCCGTCTAGAACCCTGTCATGTGGACTTGCGGCCCTATATCCTCTACGGCAAAGAGATCTACGTTCACCCAGGGGGGCTGACCCGCGTCGCCCTCAAGAAGGGATCCCTGGTGGTGAACTCCTCCCAGGGGGGCGGCAGCAAAGATACCTGGGTGCTCTGCGCGGATCCCGGCTGTTGAGAGACGGCTGGCAAAATAGGCTCAAAGTCGCTCGCCCGAACCTCTGCTCCACCGGCCAAAGCGGCTGGCATGCTGAAGCGCCAAATCCACGTAGTGCTGGGCGTGAAGGCGCAGTTGCTCGACCTCTTCCTCGGTGAGGGTGCGGATAACCTTGGCCGGGATCCCCGCCGCCAAAGAGCGAGGTGGCACAGACCGGGTGACCACCGCTCCAGCTCCCACCATGCTGCCCGCCCCGATGGTGACCCCGCTCAAGAGAACGGCCCCAATCCCGATCAGACATCCCCCCTCGATGTGGGCACTGTGGATGACCGCTCGATGGCCTATGGTCACTTCCTCGCCAATCAGGGTCGGCTGTCCGGGATCCCCGTGCAGAATGGCTCCATCTTGGATGTTGCTGCGGCGGCCAATGACAATGGGCGAGAGATCCCCCCGCAAGATGGCCCCGTACCAGATGCTCACCGCTTCCGCAAGTTGGACATCGCCGATCAGTGTGGCATTGGCGGCAATAAAGGCTGCCTGGTCGATCCCTCTCGGCTGCTGCTCTAACCCCACTTTCCAAACGCCCTTGGCAACGGCTTCCATTTCCCCAATCCTACTGCTACCGGGGGTGCGGCAATTCCAGACCTGCCCCAGCGCTCCGCGCCGCCTCCAGTCCCAGAAAAAGAGAGGAGCCAGGGATCCAGAAAATCAACCCGTCCCTTTGCTCCTGTTTCACCATTGTCAATCCATTGCACAATAGCAATGAGATATAAGCAACACATTTGGCTCATTGTCGATAGCTGTGGAAGCGTTCGTTAGATTAATTTCTAACTCTTGTAGGAGAGGGGCTAGGGGTGAGGGATTTTAGCTAAGCCTGCCGTTGCAGCAGGGGAGAGGATTCAGACGGTTGCAAGGGGCGAATGGCAAAGAAAGTTTCGTAGATGCAATCGCCAACGTGGTTCATTTGTAGCTGCAATTTGTCGAGAAACTCATGTAAGCCCTGCTCCATAATGTCGTCGATGGTCAGGTAGTCCAGCTCAGAACGCAGGCGGCCCAAAGCTCGCTCGCTGGGATCCCGCCAAGTATCGGCTGGGGTGCCGGTGATCTGGTGCAGGGATCGATCCGCATGAATAAGACAAAACTGAATGGAGCGGGGAAATTGCCGATCCAAAATCAGGAAAGAGGCCACCTCCCTGGGATTGATGCGGTGTTGGCGGCTGTATTTCCGATACATTTCATAAGCACTGGCCGACTTCAGCAAGGCGATCCACTGCAGCTCATCCAAAGCCGTGCCCACGTACTGCAGAGAGGGCAGCAAAATAAAATACTTAACATCCAAAATGCGCGCCGTTTTGTCCGCCCGCTCCAAAAGACGGCCAATCTGGCCAAAATGCCATCCTTCCCCATGGGTCATGGTGGCATCCATCACCCCGGCGAATAGGTGACTGGCCAGCTTCACTTCCGTGAAAAAATCATGGAGCTGACTCAGGTGGGGGCCTTGCTGAGCCGCTTCTTTGACCATCAAATAAAAGCGGTTGACCCGCTCCCACATTTCTGAAGAAATGACCTCCCGCACAGAACGGGCATTTTCTCGCGCCAGCCGCAAACAGGAAAGGATGGAGTTGGGGTAATCCCTATCAAAAGCCAGGAACTGGATGACCGTTTCTTGGGTCGCCTGGCCATAACGCTGGTAAAACAGCTCCTGATCCCCGGTGGTGTAGACGATGGGATCCCACTGCTGGGCGGGACCGCTGGGCAAGTCTAGGATGAGGTTGAGATTGACATCGATGAAGCGGGCGATGTTCTCGGCGCGCTCCACGTAGCGGTTGAGCCAGTAGATGGAATCGGCCACCCGACTCAGCATGCTGTTGCCTCCTCTGGAGTGTCTTGTCTCTGCGCTCCGTTCAAACCCAGCAGGCGGAGCAGCCGCCGCACCTTCACCAGCAGCACCCCCGTTAGGCCAGTCAGGATCCATCCTATCCAGTCGGCTGGGGTGCCCAGATAGCGCACCTCCACGCGATGATCCCCCGGTGGGATCCGCACCTGCAACAGCCCCACTCCGCTGTGCTCAGCAGACGTGAGGCGACCATCCACCTGTACCCGCCAAGCAGGGTAGTAAAAAGTGCGCAGGACTACCCATTGATCCTGATCGGTGGGGTTAACGGCCCGAAAACGACGGTAGCCATAGCGCCACTGCTCCACTTCCAACAGTGGCTCCAGATCGCTTTGTTCTCGTCCAAAGTTCACCATGTCGCCTTGCCACCGCAGCAGCGGATCCACCTCTGGGGGCGGCATGGGCAGCGTTGCCTGGCGAGGCCGGTATTCCAGCACATCCACCAGCGCCAGCCCGTCGGGAAAGCGCCAGTGCATGTGGAGAAAAGCAATGCCCGGTCGCTCCTGGGGCTCGTTGGGAAATTGCTTGGCGGCAGACAGCTCTTGAAAAGTCTGGATGGTTTGCGGGTCAAACCTGGCTCTGGACAAGACCTGCCAGCCCTGCCAGCTTTGTATCCCCATGGCCAGACCTATCCCCACAATCAAGAGGATCCTCCAGCCCTTTTGCCCCCACCCCCAGGCGGCCAGGGATCCCAAAAGCCAGGGCACCGTTACTGATGTCACCGCCATCCAGCGCCAAGAAAACTGAATGCGGCGCAGGGGCAAAACCCACTCGTAGAGCCAACCCAGCAGATCCGTCATCATCAGCAAGGCCACCAAGCTGGCCCCCAAGCTGTAGAGCAGGATCGCTTTGGCCAGGGGAGCATGGGATCCCAAGGCATCAAAGGACTCCGTCTCGTTAGCGCGAACGGAATGGATCGGGGTCATCCCCCTTGTCCTGCGGGCCAGCCATTCCCAGAAAACCAGGATCCCAGCACCCAAGACAACGGCCACCATCCAGATCCAGTACCCCACCAGGCCGCTCTCAAACCAGTGCTGCGTCAGTTGTGGCTGGAGCCGGGTCAGCCCACTCACCATCAAACGATGTTGGGGCATGTACTCTTCGACGAAATTGACGAAGTCCACCTGGATGAGGCGCTGATCCCAAAAGGCTGGCAGCAGATAAAACGCCGTCCACCCCAGCCCCAGCCCAAACCCCAAGTAGCAGCGCCCCACCCTGGGCCAGAGGGGATCCCAGCGGCTCAGCACCCACGGCAGGGGCAGCCAAGTTAGCGTAAAGACCAGCAAAGTGGGCAAGTGAGATAGGGCCAACAGGCCGTAGCTAATGGCTAAGGCCACAATCGGCCAAAGGGACTGGGGCCGGCAGATCACCTGGACTGAGGCCCAGAAAATCCAGGGGGAGACAGCAATGGCCCACACTTCCCCAATTGCCCCCCGTTGGTAAATATCCACCAGCCAATAGGGGCCGGCCATACCCGCCAGAGCCAAAACCAGGGCCAGAGCCCAGGGGATGAGTTGCCGGAGAAGGGCATACAGCCCTGTCCCGAAGACCGCCATTGCCAAGCCCATGCTGGCCACCAAAGAGGTGGGCATGTCCAGCCCCAGCAGGCGAAACGGCAAAGGGGCCACCATGCACAGAGGGGGATAAAAAGCAAAGGTGGGATTGCCGTAGCCGAAGTTGGAATACTCTAGCCAGCGGGGGTAGAACTGCCCGCTGAAAAACTGTCGCTGATACTGAAAGGCCCAACTGAGGTTGAAGTGAGTGGAGTGAGTCATGGGATAGCCCTGGCGCAGCATGGGCCAGAGCAGCACCCCAATGCCCACCAACAACCCTAGCCCAACACCCCTCTCTGGTTGTTGCAAAGCTTTCAGCATTTCTCGGCGTTATCCCGATCCTCTGCCTCGAAAGGCCCAGACTTCCCCCCATACTTGCGCAGCAGCCGGATGTGTTCGATCACCATCGTCTTCTCCAAGGCCTTGGCCATGTCGTATAGGGTGAGGGCAGCCACGGAAACAGCCGTCAGAGCCTCCATCTCCACCCCTGTTTGGGCGTTGGTTTTTACTGTAGCGGTGATCAGAAAGCCGGGCAGATGGGGATCCGGATTCAGATCCACGGTGACGCTGCTCAAGGGGAGAGGATGACACAGCGGGATCAGATCGGCGGTGCGCTTGGCAGCCATGATCCCGGCCAGCCGGGCTGTTTCCACCACATTCCCTTTGGGCCCTTGACCGGCCAAGATGGTCTGCAAAGTCGTTTCTGACATGCGCACCTGTCCTTGGGCAGTGGCCAAGCGGGCAACCATGGGCTTGTGTCCCACTTCCACCATTTGTGCTCGGCCAGAGGCGTCCAGGTGGGTGAGGGCTTGCCCAACAAAGGACTCTGTCCTGCTGGCGCGACTAGAACTCGAATCCGATGGCACCCCGGCCTCCCACAATCCTTGAGAGCTGAAGAGTTGGCTTAGGCTCCGATGAGGTCGGCAAATCGGCAACCAGACCCGCAGGGACTTGACAACTAGTAGCGAATCCAGGCATGGGCGGCATCAGAGAGCACCGGCACCTCGGCGTAGTGGCCGCGAATGTTTTGCACCCAGGCGTAGACGGTGATGGCAATCACCCCCAAGAGAGCCGTGGTGGCCAAAATGCTGACCATCGCCGCCAGGCCAAGGTTGCCGAAGAGTATGCCAAACGCCTGCATCAGCACCTGCACCAAGAACAAGGCAATGCTGAGCAAGAGCGCCTGGATGGTGTTGAAGCGAACAAAATGGGCTACGCGGGTGTTGCGGATCACCAGGAACAGCAGAGCCAAAAACACCCCCATTCCCAGCCAGCCCGTGGCCAGGGGCACCAGACGAAATAGGGGCGCAAAAATGGGGATCAGCCCTGGCAGAGATTGAAACAACCCAGAGGGCAAAAAGCCCAAGGGCAGAGCCGATACCAAAGGCAAAAGGTAGGGAAGGGATCCCCACAGCCGATTGATGGGAGTGATGTCGCCGCGCCAGGTCATAATCCGTCGATCCCTATTAGGTGCAGTGGCCATTGAAGTGAAGTTTGCTTGTCGGTGCGCTTCCAGGATCCTCACCAGCTAAAGATTCAGAGAGAGAAAGCAACACCCAAGCCTTGGGCTTATTGTAGTCGATGGATTTGGGTGGCTCAACGCGCTTGGCCGCAAGCTGGCTTCTGCTTTCCAGTGAGCAGAAAAACTCGAGGCCAAAACGTTCAGAGTGAGCGCTCCGATGAATCCAGGCTGATATAATCAACGGCAAATCCTGGCTGCATACCGGTTTTTCAGGTTCTCTACATTTTTCAGCTTCCACCATGAAGATTTCATCGTCTCCCGCTGCTCGCATCGTCGGAGCTTTTGTCTGGCAAGTTTGGTCTGGGCTGATGGGTTTTCTCAACGACCGTCTGTTGCCGGAGCGCTATCACATTCGGCCCGAAGCTTTGCCGGAGTGGATTGCCCAGGTGTGGGCAGGCTATCTGCGCTATCGGGAAGCCTCTCGTCCGGGGGCGATCCAGTTTCGCGGCTTGACGGTGGATCCCAGCCGAGAGCTGCGCTCGGCTTACCTCGGATCCCGTCCGCTCCGCTACCGCGGCTGCCCCATGGAGACGGTTGCCCGACCTGGGGATCCTTCTCCTACCGCCCAACCCATCCCTGAAAAGGCTTTTGTGCCCCCCTACTGGAAACTCCTCAATACGCTGCGCTTGAAGTTGAGCCTGGCCGATGTCGATTGCTATCCGGTCACTCCGGCCCTGCAGCGGGTTTACCGAGGTCGAGAGTTTTAACACCGCTCTGCTGCTCTGCACGACAGTGGAGTTTTAAGGCTGGGGATCCCCTTGTGGGCGGGGATCCCTTTTTGGACTTTGTTCGCGACAGCGGGACGGAGTCTCCGGATTGGACTTGTAGGTTTGGGTGCGGGTGGTTTCTCCTGAGGGGAAAGCTGAGAAAGACTGCAAAAAAACTTAAGGTCACTTTCCCGCTGTGGGATAGTGGATAAAGAAGAACATGGTGCTCCGCACCGCCAACGCAATGAGCCTTGTTATGTCCAAAAGCGGCGTGCTCCTACTGAACTTGGGGGGGCCAGAGACCCAGGCCGATGTGCAGCCCTTTCTTTACAATCTGTTTGCCGATCCCGAGCTGATCCGGCTGCCGTTTCCCTTCTTGCAGCGGGCCTTCGCCTGGGCCATCTCCACACTGCGGGCCGAAAAATCCCGCCGCAACTACGCGGCCATTGGGGGGGGATCCCCCTTGCGGCGCATCACTGCCGAGCAAGCGCGAGAACTGCAGGCCCACCTGGTGGCTGAGGGCTATGACGTGCCGGTGTATGTGGCCATGCGCTACTGGCATCCGTTGATCGAGTCGGTGGTGCAGCAGATCAAGTCGGATGGGATCACCCGCTTGGTGGTGCTGCCGCTTTACCCGCAGTATTCCATCAGCACGACGGGATCCAGCTTTAAGCTGCTGGATCGGCTCTGGGCTGAGGATCCGGAGCTGGCCCACATCGAGCGCTGCCAGATCTGCTCTTGGTACGATCAGCCTCAGTACGTGCAGGCGATGGCCAGAGCAATTCGGGAACAGTTGGATGGATTTGCCGAGCCCGAAGGGGTGCATGTGCTGTTCAGCGCCCACGGCATTCCCGAAAGCTATGTCACCGAGGCCGGGGATCCCTACCAACAGGAAATGGAAGCCTGCGTGCGGCTGATCTGGCAGCAGGTGGGACGCCCCAATGACCACACCCTCTCCTATCAAAGCCGGGTGGGTTCGGTGCGGTGGCTCCAGCCTTACACCGAACGGGTCATCCCGGAGTTGGGATCCCGAGGTGTGAAGCAGTTGCTGGTGGTGCCGATTAGCTTTGTGTCGGAGCACATCGAGACCCTGCAGGAGATTGACATCGAGTATCGGGAACTGGCCCATCGAGCTGGGATTGCCGATTTTCGCCGTGTGCCCGCCTTAAATACCGACCCTCTGTTCATTGCTGGCTTGGCGGCGCTGGTGCGGACTCATCTGCTCACTCCGGGCTTGGCAGCTCCTGCCTTTGTCCCTGCTGCTGTGGGCGGCTCGCTGCTGGAGCGGTAGGGAAAAACTCCGGGCATTTTATGAACGCTGACGCGACCAGACGAGGGCGCTGCCTGCACATCCATAAGCAATCCCCCCTCAAGAGAGAAAAGAGCAGAGAGCAAAGAGCAGAGAGCAAAGAGAGCGTATCCTCACCTCTCACTTCTCAATCCTCACTTCTCACTCCTCTCGTTGCTCCGCACCGCTGACGCGAATAGGAAGTCTTGATTAGGAATGACCCTAGGCCCGAGGAAAGCCTTGCTGACGAAGTGGCTGCTGACCTATTTCTACCAATGGCTGCCTTTCCCCCAAGAGTGGCTGCCGCAGGAAAGCTATTGGGTAGGGGGATCCCTGCGGGATGCTTACCTGGCTTGGCTGCGGAGCTGTGCTGCTGGGGATCCCGCTCGCGACGGTGGGATGGAGTCCTCAGCGTCGGTGGATTTGGACCTGATGTGCGCTGTGGATCCCGTGGGCTGGGCAGCGGCAGTGGCACGGCGGTTGGGGGCGGGCTTTGTGGTGTTGGATCCCGAACGGCAGATTGCCCGCATTGTGTTGGCAAAGTTGACCGTGGACGTGGGGCTGCAGGCGGGATCCACCCCTGAGGAGGATCTGAGGCAGCGGGACTTCACCTGCAATGCCCTGGCCTTGGATCTGCAAAGGGAGCAACTGCTGGATCCCACAGGCGGACAAGCCGATATTCGCCAGAGCCGGATGCGCATGGTACACCCCGACAACCTCAGCGCCGATCCGGTGCGGCTGTTGCGGGGTTATCGACAGGCGGCTCAACTGGGGTTTGTGCTGGATCCGGCTACGCAAGAGGCAATCCGGGAGCGGGCCCCCCTTTTGGCGAATGTGGCGGCAGAACGGGTGCGGGCAGAGATAGTGGCCCTGTTGGAGGCAGGGATCCCAGGGCTGGCTCACCTACAGGCGGCGGTGGCGGCGGGGTTGCTGCAGGCTTGGCTGCCCCACCTGAAGCCGGAAAGTCCGGGCTTCCCTCAAGCTCAGGCCGTGTGGGAGTGGGCCGGGCGCTGGCAACCGCTCTATCCCCGCACGCTGGCAGAGCTGGCCCAGCCCTTGACATCCTCACGCGAAGGGCGCGGCAGGCTGTTGGCAGTGGTGCTGGCAGCCTTGTTGTGGGATCCAGCGGGAACTGAGGACTCTGTCTTGCTGACGCGAACGGCAGAAAGGGTGGAAACCGAGCTGGAGCGGCTGCGCTTCAGCCGAGCGGAAATGCGGGCCATCCAAAAGCTACACCATCTTCTGCCTCAGCTTCAGCTTCTCCTGACGGACTCCCCCACCCCTGCGCAACAGTGGCGGCTTTATCAACAGGCGGGATCCCTGTTCGGTGGCCTGGCGCTGTTGGCGGTGGCTACGGGCGGCGACCCTCAAAAGCTGGAGTCTTGGCTCAAACGCTACGAAGACCCCCAGGATCCCCTGGCCCATCTGGTGCCCCTGCTGGATGGCCGCGATCTGCTGCACAGCTTGGGGGCTAAACCCGGCCCCTGGGTAGGCCAGTTGCTGCAAGACCTCCAGGAGGCGCAGGCTTGGGGGCAGATTCAAACTCGTGCCGAGGCGCTCTCTTTTGCCCGCCGGTGGCGTGGCCAGCAAAAAGACTAGCCGAAGCGATAGCCGAAGCCGCGCACCGTCACCAAATACTCTGGGTTGCTGGGATCCAGCTCCAATTTTTCCCGCAGCCAGCGGATATGCACATCGACGGTCTTGCTGTCGCCCATGAAGTCGGATCCCCAGATGCGCTCCAGAAGCTGTTCCCGCGTCCAAACGCGGCGGGGATTGGACATAAACAGCTCCAACAGGCGAAATTCCTTGGGGGAAAAACTCACCTCGACGCCCCGCACCAACACGCGGCACTCCTGGGTAAACATACACAGATCCCCGTAACGGAGCACCGTGGCATCGCTGGCTTGGGCCAGTTGTTGCCGGCGCAACACCGAGCGACAGCGGGCGATCAGCTCCCGCATGCCGAAGGGCTTGGTCAGATAATCGTCGGCCCCCAGTTCCAAGCCCACCACCCGGTCGGTTTCGCTACTTTTGGCCGTCAACATCAGGATGGGAATCGTGTTGCCCTCCCTGCGCAGCAGCCTGCACAGATCCAGACCGTTCAAGCTGGGCAACATCAAATCCAAGATCATCAAATCCAGCCGCTCAGCCGTATGTACCACCTCAAGGGCTTGCCGACCATCAGCGGCTTGTAAAACCTGATACCCCTGCTCTTCTAAAGCCAGGGCAACCGTTTCCCGAATGGCATCCTCGTCATCCACCACCAGCAGGGTCTCCAGATGGGGAGCAGCTTCCTTGGCTTGAGGAAGTGGACCGGTCATGGAGAGGGTTGCTTCCATACAGAACTCCGTTGCGCCTGCACGCAAGTGCTCCGCACCGCCGTCACGAACGCGGAAGCGTCACGTAGCAATCACTGCCTCACAGGGTGAGAAGGGCAAGTGCCGCCACCGTCAACAGCAGCCCCCCGATAGGATATCAAACTTCCAGGGCAGGCCAATAAAGAGAACAGGGGCGGACTGACTTGCACAGGGCCTTGAGACGGCGAATGGAACCGAAAGGATTCCAAAAACCTGCAATTCAGGATGATTGATTTAAGATCTCTAATGTGGAGCCGCCCCTACCCACGCCTCATGGTGCTCTGCACCCCTCCCGCGAACGGCAACTCACGCTTTAAGGACTCCGTCCCGCTGTCGCGATTGGCCGGAAACCGGTTATGTCTGCTTCCCCTTCTGCACTCTGGGCCACTGGCGGAGCCATTCTGCGGCTGTTGCGCTGGCACAAGCCGGCAGGGCGACTGATTTTGATGATCCCGGCGCTGTGGGGAGCTTTTTTGGCCGGACGGGGAACGCCCCCTTGGCCGTTGGTCGGGATCCTGATTCTGGGCAGTTTGGCCGCCAGCGGAGCGGGCTGTGTCATCAACGATCTTTGGGATCGAGATTTGGATCCGCTGGTGGAGCGCACCCGCCATCGCCCGTTGGCCAGCCGGGAGTTGACCGTTGGCGTCGGGATCCTGATGGCGGTGGTGAGTTTGGCCTGTGCGGCAGGGCTGGCGCTGTTTCTCAACCCGGTTAGCTTTGCCCTCTGTGTGGCGGCGGTGCCGGTAATTCTGCTCTATCCAGGGGCCAAGCGGGTGTTTCCGGTGCCGCAGTTGGTGCTGGCTCTGGCGTGGGGATTTGCCGTGCTCATCAGTTGGACGGCGGTGAGCGGCCAAGATGCCAACACACCCCTGTGGGAAGAGGGGCTGGGCTGGCTGTGGCTGGCCACGGTGTTGTGGACACTGGGATTTGATACCGTCTATGCTCTTGCGGATCGGGAGGACGATGAGCGGGCCGGGATCCATTCCAGCGCCCGTTTTTTCGGGCAGCGGACGCCGACGGCGGTGGGGCTATTTTTTTTGGGCACTGCCATCGCGCTGTTGGGGGTGGGGATCAGCCTACGGTTGCATGGAGTTTATTTTGTCAGTTGGGCCATCGCCAGCGTCCTCTGGGGCCGGCAAACCTGGCAGCTCCACCAAAGGAATGCCTCTCCCACCTTGTACCTGGCCATCTTCGGCCAAAATGTGGTGCAAGGGTTTATTCTGCTGGCGGGGATGATCGGCGGGTCCCTGCTGGCCTAAAGGATCCCTTGGCCTCTCGCATGGCCAGATGCCTCTCTGAAGAACGCCTTGCCCCTCAGCCGACGCTGGGGCTGCCTCTTTGGGAAGGGATCCCGACAAATCTCCGGACTGGCAGGAATCGGCCCAGGGCCATGGGCAAACGGTAGAATGAGACGATTAATTGCAGGATCCCAGCCTCCGATGGCCCCACTGAGCAGCGGTGAGCCTCCCTATGACATTCTTATTCTCTCAAACGGCCCTGGAGAGCTGACCACCTGGGTGCGTCCGGTGGTGATGGAATTGCGCCAGCAACTGCCTCAGGCACGTCTCTCCCTGGTGCTGTCCCCCTGCCCCCATGCTTCCGGGCAAGAGATGAAGATAGCGCAAGCGTTCGTCGACGTGGATCGGGTGCAGGATCCCGATTTTTTTCTGGCTTTTTTGCTTACTGGCCAAACCGAAGAAGCCTGGAATTGGGCCAAGCGAGGGGTGGTGCTGTTTCTGGGGGGGGATCAGTTTTTTGCCGTCTGGATTGCTCGCCGCTTGCGCTATCGGCTGGTGGTCTATGCTGAGCATCAACCCCGTTGGCGGCCTTGGGTACATGCTTTCGCCGTGCGAACCGAGGCAATCAAACGCCGCTACGATGGCGGACGGCTGCTGGGCCACCCTTGGGCCCACAAAATGCACGTTGTCGGGGATTTGATGGCGGATGGCGTAGCCAGCGCTGTCTATTTGCCGGGGGTGCCCCTTTCCGGCTGGCTTGGCAGCAGATCTCCTGCCGCTGCCTCCAAACCCACGGCAGGCTTTTCTTCCCCAACCCAAGCCTTTGGCCTGCTCCAAGATGCATCTCCCAGCTCCATCGGCGAGGGGGAGCCTGTAAGAACTGCGCCAGAGAGAGTGGGGAACCGCTTCACCGATGAAGAATTGCTACCGCGCGGCTGGCAGCGTCTGAGCGATGAGAACCGCACCCACTATCAGGTGGGGCTGCTCCCAGGCTCCAAGCCAGCCAAGCTCTCCTTGGGGGTGCCATTGGTGTTGGCTGTGGCCGATGAGCTGCGACAGATGCTGCCGAATGTCCGCTTTGTGATCCCGGTGGCCCCAGGACAAACCCCCCAGTCGTTGGCAGCCTATGCCCATCCCAAGCTCAATCCCGATATGGCTTTGATCTATGGCACCTCAGCCATTCTGGAGCAGACCAATCTGGGATCCCAGTTTGTTACCCCCTTTGGCAGCACGGTGCAATTGTGGACAAGCTTCCCTGCCTATTCTGTGCTGGCCAACTGTGATCTCTGTCTGACCACCATTGGCGCCAACACCGCCGAGCTGGCCTATTTGGGGGTGCCGATGGTTGTGGTGATCCCTACCAACAAGCTGGAGGCAATGCGCGCCTGGGATGGGATCCTCGGCCTGTTGGCCCACCTTCCGGGCTTGGGCACTTGGCTGGCCCGCGCCGTCAACAGAATTGCTCTGCGTTGGCTAGGTCACTTGGCTTGGCCGAACATCTGGGCAGGGCGAGAGGTGGTGCCAGAGTTGCGGGGCCATTTGCGCCCGGTGGCCGTGGCCGAGCAAATGCGAGTTCTGCTGGAAGATCCCCAGCGCCGTCAGCAAATGCAGACAGAACTGCAGCGGCTGGGGGGAAGGCCGGGAGCCGCGCAAGCCATTGGAGAACTGGTGGCTCAGCAGTTGAGTAAAGGCTAGGGCAGAAGGCAATTTGCTTGAGCTCGACCCAGTGGAGAGTTGCGCGAGGAGCTCCCTTGGCGCGATTGGAGATCTCTCCTTGCTGCCGGCAAAAAGTGCTAAAAGGGGAGTGGAGGTTCCTAAACGGAGACCATTCATGCTGACGGAGGCCGAGCAGTCGGCGGTGGAAAGCCCCAAAACGGGGGAGGGCAATTCTCTCCCTGCTGGCAAGCCGGAGCCAAAACTGGGGTTCTGGCAGCAATTTTGGGAGGATGTTGATTGTGTCTTCGATCGGGATCCGGCAGCACGCAATCGCTGGGAGGTCATCTTCACTTATCCCGGTGTGCATGCTCTGTTTTTGCACCGCATCGCCCACTGGCTGTGGAAACGGCGCTGGTTTTTCCTAGCGCGGCTGCTCAGCTTCTTGGCTCGTTCTTTCACATTGATTGAAATCCACCCGGCAGCCAAGATTGGGCGGCGCTTTTTCATTGACCACGGCTGTGGGGTGGTGATCGGTGAGACGGCAGAAATTGGTGATGATGTTACCCTCTACCACGGGGTCACCTTGGGGGGTACTTCCTGGAGCAAGGGCAAACGTCATCCCACCCTGGAAAACGGGGTGATTGTTGGCACGGGGGCCAAGATTCTGGGGCCGGTTCGCATTGGGGAAAAAGCTCGTATCGGAGCCAACGCGGTCGTGATTCAGGATGTGGCTCCCGGCATGACGGTGGTTGGGATCCCAGGCCGTGCGGTCATCCCGCCCCATCAGCGCCGCATCCCCGCCCATGGCATTGACCTGGATCACCATCTCATGCCTGACCCAGTGGGACGGGCTATCGAACAGTTGCTGCACCGTATCCAAGATCTGGAAGCCCAGGTGGCCCGCCTTAACCGGGAGCGGGAACAGGTCCGGCAGGATCAGGTGAGAGGCGAAGCAGAATATTCGTAAACTACCCGACCCTGACTGCTTCGCAGTACAGGGCGGGCTTTTGGTAGCCCTGCAGTTGGCAAGCCAACCACGAACCTCCAGGCTGGTTTAC